>NZ_JBEWXT010000001.1:600000-765000 GCF_040538665.1 Aureibaculum sp. 2308TA14-22 | reverse complement strand
ATTTTTCAATTGATTTTTGCACCTTTTTTAATTTTAGATTTTTAATGAATTCGCCACTGGCAACGTATTGTGTTA
The DNA here is from genome assembly GCF_040538665.1 of Aureibaculum sp. 2308TA14-22. NCBI lineage: Bacteria > Pseudomonadati > Bacteroidota > Flavobacteriia > Flavobacteriales > Flavobacteriaceae > Aureibaculum > Aureibaculum conchae. The sequence goes on along the minus strand of NZ_JBEWXT010000001.1, from coordinate 764,925 downwards.
ATATTGATAAAGCATAACCTAAAGTGGTAACGCTCATCAATATTAAAAAAATTGTAAACAACCTTTCGGACTCACTTAACGGATGTACCTCACCAAAACCAACAGTGGTAATGGTAATTATTGTCATGTAAAGTGCGTTAATAAAAGAATCGTTGGATAAGTACATATACCCAAAAACACCAAGGCAAATTACGCCAATAAATAATAATAGGGCAATATATAGCTTAGATCTGAATATGTTCATCTTATAAATCAAAAACAGAACTGCGTTTGGTATAAACCATATCTTTTAGTTTTAATAAGAATGCAATTGTCAAATAAATTCCGAACCAAAAACCCAGTGTAATAAAAGATATATAGATAAAAAACAATCTTACATTGGTTACTCTCATTCCTAATTTATCCGCTAATCTCGAAGAAACTTCGAAACCTCTTTTTTCAAAAAAATGGCGGATGGAATGTACTATTTTCATTTGCAAAATATTTGGATGCAATTTAATAATTAAATTGTAAAATTCAGACAATAATTCTTATTAAGAATTGATTTAACAGTAAAATCTGTTCGCAATTAATTATCTTTGCGTTTTTCCAACTTTTTTATAAAATATGTCAGAAAATTATATAGATGTTCAAGGGGCAAGAGTTCATAATTTAAAGAACATTGATGTTAAAATACCTAGAGAAAAACTTGTTGTTATAACTGGTTTGAGTGGTAGTGGAAAATCGTCATTGGCTTTTGACACCATTTATGCCGAAGGTCAGCGAAGATATATTGAAACTTTTTCTGCTTATGCAAGACAATTTTTAGGCGGTTTGGAGCGACCTGATGTTGATAAAATTGATGGATTGTCACCGGTTATAGCTATTGAACAAAAAACTACAAGTAAAAGTCCGCGTTCAACGGTAGGTACTATTACCGAAGTTTATGATTTTTTAAGACTGCTATTTGCACGTGCAGCTGATGCCTACTCCTACAATAGTGGTGAAAAAATGATTAGTTATTCTGATGAGCAGATTATCGATTTGATTTTAACCGATTTTGACGCTAAAAAAGCGATTATTTTAGCCCCAGTAATAAAATCCCGAAAAGGACATTACCGTGAGCTTTTTGAACAAATCTCTAAACAGGGTTTTGTAAAGGTTCGTGTTGATGGTCAAGTTATCGATATTGAAAAAGGTATGCGTTTAGACCGTTATAAAACGCATGATATTGAAATAGTTATTGACCGATTATTAGTTGAGAACAAACAACAAAAAAGGTTAGAGGAAACCATTAAAACCGCAACGTATCACGGTGATGACACCATTTTAGTATTGGATACCGAGACCAATAAAACTAGGTATTTCAGTAGAAGTTTGATGTGCCCTTCAACGGGAATTTCCTATCCGAAACCCGAGCCAAATTCATTTTCTTTTAATTCACCAAAAGGTGCTTGTGACAATTGTAATGGTCTAGGAACTGTAAATGAAGTTAACATTGATAAAATAATTCCTGACCCTGAAGCTTCGATAGCTAATGGCGGTATCGCACCTATCAACGAACAAAAAAGCAAGTGGATTTTAAAACAAATTGAACTAATTGCCGAACGGTATAAATTCAAATTAACAACGCCTATCAATAAAATACCTAAAGAAGGGTTAGATGTTATATTATATGGCGGTAAAGAAAAGTTTGAAGTACTCTCTAAAGAAATGGGCATTACTCGAAATTATACTATTGATTTTGAAGGTATTGCCAACTTTATAAAATATCAATTTGACGAAACTAGTTCGGTTTCCATAAAACGGTGGGCTTCTTCTTATATGGACGAAAACAATTGTTCGGTATGTGATGGTTCTCGTTTAAAAGTAGAATCATTACATTTTAAAATTCAAGGTAAAAATATTGCAGATTTGGCCGAGATGGATATTGTTCAATTGGCAGATTGGTTTAAAAAAATAAAAAGCAAGCTGAGCAAAACTCAGATAGCCATTGCCGAAGAAATTCTGAAGGAAATTGAGACAAGAATCCAATTTTTATTGGATGTAGGGTTGGATTATTTGGCATTGAGCCGAAGTTCAAAAACCCTATCGGGTGGTGAAGCACAACGTATTCGGCTGGCAACACAAATTGGCTCTCAACTAGTGGGTGTTTTGTATATATTAGATGAACCCAGTATAGGTTTGCACCAACGAGATAATCATAGATTAATAGATTCGTTACAAAAATTAAGAGATATAGGTAATTCCGTTTTGGTGGTTGAACATGATAAGGACATGATTGAACATGCCGATCAGGTTATAGATATTGGTCCAAAAGCAGGAAAACATGGTGGAGAAATTATCAGCAATTCAACTCCTAAAGAGTTACTGAAAAGCAAAACCTTAACTGCTGATTACATTAATGGCACCAAAGAAATAGCCGTACCAAAAGAAAGAAGAAAAGGCAATGGCAAAGCAATTATTTTAAAAGGAGCTACGGGCAATAACTTAAAAAACGTTTCTATAACCTTACCGCTAGGCAAAATGATTTGTGTTACTGGGGTTTCGGGCAGTGGAAAATCTACTCTGATTAACGAGACCTTGTACCCTATTTTAAATCATCATATATACAGAGGTGTAAAAGCCCCAATGCCTTACAAGAGTATTGACGGATTAAAACATATCGATAAAATAATCGATATAAATCAGTCTCCAATTGGTAGGACACCGCGTTCAAACCCTGCCACTTATACTGGTGTTTTTAGTGAGATACGGAATTTATTTGCTAAAACTCCGGAAGCCTTGATTAGAGGCTATAAACCAGGCAGATTCTCTTTTAATGTTAAAGAAGGAAGATGCGAAACTTGTGAAGGTGGAGGCGTTCGGGTTATTGAAATGAATTTTTTGCCTGATGTTTATGTAGAGTGCGAAACCTGTATGGGTAAGCGTTTCGATAGAGAAACATTAGAAATTAGATATAAAGGAAAATCCATTTCAGATGTGTTGAATATGACCATTGACGAAAGTGTTCAATTTTTTGAGCATATTCCTAAAATACATAGAAAACTAAAGACCATAAAAGATGTTGGCTTAGGTTATATAACATTAGGGCAGCAGTCCACTACTCTATCTGGTGGTGAAGCCCAACGTATAAAGTTAGCCACAGAACTTTCAAAAAAAGATACCGGAAATACCTTCTACATTTTAGACGAACCCACAACAGGCCTACATTTTGAAGATATTGATGTATTGATGAAAGTATTAAATAAATTGACAGATAAAGGCAATACGGTTTTAATAATTGAACACAATTTAGATGTAGTAAAATTGGCAGATTATATTATTGATATTGGCCCCGAAGGTGGTAAAAACGGTGGGGAAGTTTTGTGTACAGGTACACCCGAAGAAATAGTAAAAGTGAAAAACAGTTATACTGCACAGTTTCTAAAAAAAGAGTTACATTAGCAACTGATAGGATTATCTATAATTAAAATTACAAAACATATGTCGCCAGAATTAAACTCCAATGAGGATAGAAAAATTATTGAAAAATTTCAACATAAAACGTGGAACGAAATAAAAACCAATGATACGTGGGCCATATTTAAAATTATGGCCGAATTTGTAAACGGTTATGAAAAAATGAGTAAAATTGGCCCATGTGTGAGTATATTTGGGTCTGCTAGAACCAAGCCTGAACAGAAATATTATAAACTTGCTGAGAACATTGCGTACGAACTTACGCAAAATGGCTACGGTGTTATTACTGGAGGTGGTCCCGGAATTATGGAAGCAGGGAACAAAGGTGCCCATAGAGGCAAGGGTGCGTCCGTTGGATTAAATATTGATCTGCCTTTTGAACAACACGACAACCCATATATAGATCCAGATAAAAATTTAATGTTCGATTACTTTTTTGTACGTAAAGTAATGTTTGTAAAATACGCACAAGGGTTTGTAGTAATGCCCGGTGGATTTGGCACACTGGATGAGCTTTTTGAAGCCATGACACTTATCCAAACTAAAAAAATAGGTCGATTTCCTATAATTCTTGTAGGTTCAGATTTTTGGAGCGGTATTTTTGATTGGGTTCAAAAGGTACTTATTGATCAATTTGAAAATGCCAGTCCAGAAGATATGGACTTAATACAAATTGTTGACACAGAAAAAGAAGTGGTAGATCTGCTTAATAGCTTCTATAAGAAATACAGTTTGAGTCCAAACTTCTAAGAAATTTTTCTACAATAGTGAAACTAAGGTTTGTCATATTAATAATGATTTTTTGGAGCTCCTTTACGGAAGCCCAAGGTGTTATTAAGACCATGTTTTATAATTTATTGGAATTTCCCGAAGCACCACCTTCAAATAGATCAACTATTTTAAAAACTATTCTGGACGATTATCAACCCGACTTGTTTATGGTATGCGAACTTCAATCCGAAGAAGGGGCGAATACTATTTTAAATACTTCGTTACAAACAGCTGATAATAGATATGCTAAGGCCAATTTCGTTTCTAATCAATCAAACCCTACCACAGATTTACAACAATTGGTTTTTTACAATAGCAAAAAATTAATTTTGGAAAACCAAGATGTAATTACTACTGGAATCAGGGATATTAACCATTACCTTTTTAAACTCAATACACCAGACAAGGCAACAAACCCAATTTATTTAGATGTTTTTGTGGCACATTTAAAATCGAGCCAAGGTTTTGAAAATGAAGACAAACGTTTAGATATGGTGTTAGATTTTACCAGTACTTTAATTAATATACCTTCTGACCATTATGTTATTATTTCAGGAGATTTTAACCTTTATACAGGTCAAGAAGGTGCTTATCAAGAATTACTAGATCCAACAAACGCCATCGTACTTAAGGATCCAATTGATAAAGATGGTAACTGGCATAATAATTCGTCTTATCAAGATATTCATACACAATCGAGTAGAGATTCAAATGATGATTTTGATAACAGAGGTGCTGGTGGTGGAATAGATGATCGGTTTGATTTTATTTTAATTTCTGAGAATTTAGAAAACAGTACTACTTTAAAATATACTCCAAATTCATACAAAGCCTATGGAAACAATGGCAATTGCTATAATAAATCCGTAAACGATGTAAGTTGTACCGGAACATTTAGTCAAACTATCAGAGATGCATTATATAATATGAGTGACCATTTGCCAGTTGTTATGCAACTAGAAACAGACAAAGTGTTAAGCACTGAAAATAATTTACTTGCTAAGGGTTATTTAAAATTTGTAAATGGTAATTTAGTAAGAAAAAATATCACTTTAAAAGTTGATGCTAGTATTTTAGACCAGCAAATTGTTATATATAATGGTATGGGGCAACAAATTAAATCGGTTACATTAAATCAACAAATTACAACTGTAGACGCAACTAATCTTGCAAATGGTATCTACTATATAAAACTACAAAACACAACCTCAACGCTAAAATTTATTAAACTATAAATTGAGGATTTCAAGATACATTATCGCTATATGCTGTTTTTCAGCCCTAATTTGCCATGCTCAAAGCAATAAGATAACTATTGATGCCGAACTTGATTATCTAAACAAGGAGTTAAAAATTCAACAAGAGATAATTTACCATAATACATCAAACGTTAGTTTAGATACGTTATATTTTCACAACTGGGCTGCCGCTTATAAGAATAGACGTACACCTTTGTCTAAACGGTTAATTGAAGATTATGATAAAAGCCTATATTTTGCTAAATCTGAATTAAGAGGAAATACCCTTATAAAAAATATATCAAGTGATTATGTATCAGACAAATGGTTTATTGATAAAAATAAACCGGACATCATAAAAGTTGTTTTAAACGAACCCTTAATTGCTAAAGATTCGGTTAGACTTACATTGACTTACATAACAAAAGTTCCATCTTCGATATTTACAAAGTACGGACAGGAAAATAATACTTATAATTTAAGGTATTGGTATATGACACCTGCTGTTTTTAATGGTAATTGGCAAACCATGAGCAATTTGAACATGGATGATTTATATATGGAGCCTTCGGTGTATGACATAAAAATTTCTATTCCGCAAGGTGTTCATCTTAGCACTGATTTAAATTATACAAAAGCAATAAATCCACCACATACAACATATCACTTAACCGGTAAGGATAGAGTTGATATCGAGCTTAATATTAATGTAGTCAATGATTTTGTTGAATTTGAAACCATTCCAAAAGTAATTACAAATTTGAACGGTACAGTTTTAAGCAATCCATTAAAAACAGATATTGTTAATAGAGAGTTGGCTTTTATAGAAAAGTATTTAGGCAAATATCCTCATGAAAAATTATTGGTAAATAATATAACGTATAGCAAAAATCCTATTTATGGACTAAACCAATTACCAAAAATATTCAATCCCTTTTCTGGAGCTTTTGAATGGGATATTAAAATGTTTAAAGCTCTTACACGTAAATACTTAGAAAACACCATTATAGTAAACCGAAGAAAAGATGCATGGATACTTGACGGAATACAAAATTTTTTAATGATAAAATATGTTGAACATTATTATCCCGAAATTAAAGCTATGGGTAATATTTCAAAAATATGGGGTGTAAGAACTTTTAATATTGCAAAATTAAATTTTAACGAAAAGTATCCATTTGTATATCAGTTTGCTGCACGTAAAAATTATGATCAGGCGTTAACTACTCAAGCAGATTCACTATCTAATTTTAACAGAAAAATAGTTAACAAATACAAGGCTGGTCTTGGACTTCAATATTTAGATGAATATTTGAACGATAGTATTGTTTACGGTAGCATAAAGGAGTTTTATAAAAAAAGTTTAAACAAGAAAACGAGTAGCAATCTGTTTAAAAACATTATTACCGCTAAAGCTGATAAAGATTTAAGCTGGTTTTTTGGCGATTATATAAATACTAAGAAAAAGATAGATTATACCATCAAAAAAGTAAAACAAACTAAAGATTCTGTTCATGTAACCATTAAAAATAGAAGAAACATAACCGTGCCCATAGCTCTTTATGGTGTTAAGAAAAAAGAAATTACATTTAGAAAATGGCTAACCAATATTGATACAACATCAATCATAGCTATCCCTAAAGGAGATTATGATCGTTTATCCTTAAATTACGAGTATTTATACCCTGAACTAAATTTGAGAGACAATTGGAAAAACTTAAAAGGCCTGTTTAACAAGCCCGTTCAATTCCGGTTTTTTAAAGATGTAGAAAACCCTTACTACAATCAGGTTTTTTATAATGTTTTTGCAAGCTATAATTTATACGATGGTTTAATTTTAGGTCCAAGTCTGTATAACGAAGCAATTTTTAAGAAAAAGTTGTTGTATAAAATAATACCAACTTATGGTACTAATAGCGGTAAGGTAACTGGTGCTGCTTCTTTTGTTTATCAACATATACCTGAAGAAACATCTGTTTATAGATACAGAATTGGAATGAGTGCGAGTAATTTTCATTATGATAGAAACTTAAGCTACGTTAGGCTATCTCCGTTTGCATCTGTAGAGTTTAAAAGAAAAAGTTTACGTGATGTTGGTGGTAATGCTTTATCTGCAAGATATATTATTGTAAACAAAGAAATTCCGCAGGGTGTTCCAAAATTAGAATCTGACAATTATAGTATCTTAAACCTTCGTTATGGTTACACAAAACCAGATATAATTGAAGACTTACGCTATAATATCGATTTTCAATTAGCAAATAAATTCAGTAAACTGGCATTGGATTTAAGGTATAGAAAATTAACCGATAAGAATAGACAATATGATTTTAGGCTTTATTTAGGCACATTCTTGTCAAATAAGACAAATACAGATTTCTTTAGTTTTTCGTTAGATAGACCCTCAGATTATTTATTTGATTACAGTTTTTTAGGTCGATCGGAAAAATCGGGTTTTTTAAGCCAACAAATTATTATTGCAGAAGGTGGTTTTAAATCTGTATTCGAAAATCCCTACGCCAATCAATGGATGTTTACTACAAATAACAGTATGAGTATTTGGCGTTGGATAGAAGCTTATGCCGATGCAGGTTTCTATAAGAACAAAAATGAACAAGCCATTTTTAGGTATGATAGTGGTATAAGATTAAACTTTGTCCACAATTTTTTTGAAGTTTATTTTCCAATCCAATCCAGTTTAGGTTTTGAACCTACTCAGCCAGATTACGCTTCTAAAATTAGATTTGTAATTACACTACAGCCAGAGAAATTAATTGGCTTAATAAGAAGAGGGTTTTTCTGATAGTAATTTTATTCTCTTCTGTAACATTTCTACCCAAAACTATACTTATAGTTAAGTATTAACAAAGAATTTAGTAATTTTAATAACTCTAATTTAAAACCTCAATACCATGACATCACACGAAATAGATTATACCATTTACGGAGAAGAAATGCAATTTGTAGAAATTGAACTTGATCCGCAAGAAGCCGTTGTAGCCGAAGCAGGAAGTTTTATGATGATGGATAACGGGATTAAAATGAGTACTATTTTTGGCGATGGATCTGGGCAAACAGAAGGTTTTATGGGAAAACTATTCTCTGCTGGAAAACGTTTGTTGACGGGAGAAAGTTTATTTATGACTGTTTTTTTGAATATTGAACATGGTAAAAAGAAAGTTTCTTTTGCTTCGCCTTATCCTGGCAAGATTATTCCACTTGACTTAACCAATTTTAATGGCAAATTTATCTGTCAAAAAGATGCTTTTTTATGTGCTGCCAAAGGTGTTTCCGTTGGTATTGAATTTTCTAAGAAACTGGGTAGGGGTTTATTTGGAGGTGAAGGTTTTATCATGCAAAAATTAGAAGGTGACGGCATGGCATTTATGCACGCTGGTGGTACAGTATCTAAAAAAGAACTGCAAGCTGGAGAAAAATTAAAAGTAGATACGGGTTGTTTAGTTGGTTTTACACAAGGTGTAAATTACGATATTGAATTTGTAGGGGGTATCAGAAATACCGTTTTTGGTGGCGAAGGTTTATTCTTTGCTACTTTGACTGGTCCAGGTACGGTTTATGTACAGTCTTTACCTTTTAGTAGGTTGGCAGGCAGAATTATCGCTTCTGTACCAAGAACGGGAGGTAAAAGTAAAGGTGAGGGTAGTATTTTAGGTGGTATTGGTGATTTATTGGATGGTGATAATAGATTCTAATCAGTTGACAGTCGACAGTCTTCAGTCTTCAGTAAAGTTTGTAACTGAAAACTACGGGCTGAATACTAATTATTATTTTTCTTCCGCTCTATAATAAAATCGTTTAAAATTTTACCGTATTTAGAATCCTTAATCTCTGGAGTTAGACTATTATTAACACTATCTATCCACATTAAGTTGGCATCGCTAAACTCGGTTAACGCAACAAAAGGAGCAACTTCTTTATCCTTATTTCTCAACGCGAAACCAATAGCATATCTGTACCTATTTTTTAACAAATTATTTATAGCCTTAGCAATCGAATCAATACTAACAGTGTCATTGTCTCGTTTCGCCTCAAAATCAGCCTTAACCAAATCTAAACGTTTTCCGCTGTATTTACTTTTCATATCATTGTATTCGTCCAATAGTTCTTGGTTGGTCAATCCGTTAATTTCTGGCGAAATTTGAAATTTATCTAATTTTGTATTGATAGTTATTGTTCCTCTTTCACCAAAAAAAGCAATTTCTTTACTAGGTGATTTGTCTAAAGATAGATAGTACATTTCTGGACTTTCAATCTCGGCAGATAACGTATAAATCTCTGTTCCATCCAAAGTAATTGAATCAACCGTTACCATTAGTGAATCGTTCTGTTTTTGCAAGTATAGCGTACCTTTTTTAAGATCTTTTATCGTACCCTGAACAATCATAGTATTTTCAGAATCTTTTCCACAGGCTATTAAAACTAGACCAACTAGAACTAGAGTAAGTATTTTTTTCATTGAATTGAGATAAATTTTACGAGTGCAAATATATGTAAATAGATTGTAGTGGATAGTGGTTAGTAATTAGAGTTTTTGAAATACATAAATTTAAAATGTTATACAAACTAACCACTAAAAGCTAACCACTAATCACTTTATTGTGCAACAATCTGCATTAAAATTGTACAAGCGATAGCTCCAACTGTACCTACGGCATATCCGAAAACGGCCAACAACACCCCAACGGTTGCCAATGAAGGATGAAAAGCAGATGCCACTATCGGTGCAGATGCCGCACCACCAACATTTGCCTGACTGCCTACAGCCAGAAAGAAATAAGGTGCTTTTATCAATTTAGCTACTAAAATTAAAAGTGCCGCATGAATTGTCATCCAAACCAACCCAATAGCCAATAAGCCCATATTGTCAAAAATCAAGGTCAAGTCCATTTTCATACCTATAGTAGCTACCAAAATATAGATAAATACACTGCCGAATTTACTTGCACCTGCTCCTTCGAAATTTTTAGCTTTAGTATAAGATAATGCAATGGCGATAATCGTTGAAATACTTATCATCCAAAAGAACTTGGAATCTAAAAATGTAAATACGTTTTTGGTTGTGGGGTTTTCGATACCACCGACAACACCAGTAAAGAGTTCTGCCAAATAATCTCCCGAAAAATGAGCAAAACTAACCGCACCAAAAGCAATCCCAGCCATAATCATAAGGTCGCTCAAACTTGGGTTTCTGGTAATCTCTGCGGAATAGGTAGAAACTTTTTCTTTAAGGCTCTCAATGGCCGAAGTATCTGCTTTTAACCATTTATCTATACGTTTAGACTTACCAATACCTATTAAAATTATCGCCATCCAAATATTTGCCACTACAATATCCACAAAGACCATTCCGCCATACAATTTTTGGTTAAACCCGTAAATTTCCAGCATGGCCGTTTGGTTGGCACCACCACCAATCCAACTTCCGGCCAAAGTGGCCAAACCTCTCCATACAGCATCTGGCCCAGCACCACCAACAGTTTCGGGCGAAAACATAGAAACTAATAAAATAGCAATGGGCCCACCTATGATTATCCCGACCGTTCCGGTAAAAAACATGACCAAGGCTTTCCAACCTAGATTGAATACTGCTTTTAAATCGATACTTAGGGTCATGAGTACTAATGCTGCTGGTAATAAGTAACGGCTAGACATATAATATAAGCTGGTACTGTGTTCTGTGACTTCACCTGTATCTGAGACCGTTTGCCATTCAGGGGCAATTAAACCTGCAGTGGTAAACACAGCGGGTAGCATATATGCCACAAATAAAGCAGGCACTATACCATAAAACTTTTTCCAAAAACCTTCTTTTTTTGAGGATGTATAAAAAATAAAGCCCAAGGCTAACATTAGTAATCCGAAAACAATGGTGTCATTGGTAAAAAGAGGTGATGTATCCATAGTATTAATTATTCGCTATTTGTATTGTTATTTTTTAGTATTCAAATTTAGCAGATTCCTCACTCCATTAAATATTTCGTTCGGAATGACATTACAAAGTTATTGACCTACCATAAAAACGGCATTGCAGAACACTAACTTTCCGTTTTCCCAAAAGCTTCTGAACAATGGGTTATCTGCTAAATAAATTACTGCTCCTCTACCCTTTCTTTCAACACCAAAAACTAATGATTTTTCAATATCGTTTAGGGCATTTGCCCCTGCAAACCCGCTTACTAAATCGTTTTTACTTTTAATTACACTCACGTTGCTTCCATTTTTCAAGTAGGCATACCTATTGCTACTTAAACGTAAAGTATTGTAATTTTTTCCATACCCAAAACCTAGAGGGTGTGTATTATCCATCGTAGCTTTAAAAATACTTCCGGTTATTAGATTGGATAATGATTTACGCTCCAATTGATCGTAAGCCTCAAGTTCTAATTTTTGTTTTTGTGCTTTCTTCTCTTTTTGTTTTTCAGACTTTTCATCATCATCTTTATAATTTGATAAGTCAAAGGCCTCGCTATCGGCAAAAACACTAAGGGCTCTGTCTATGACAATTAACCTTCCTCCGTTTTGGACCCATTTTTTTATTTCCTTTAATTTATCCTTATTGAGCAAGCTATCGTACCAGCCACTTGGCAGCACCAAAACATTATATTTGTCTAAATTTACCCTATTGAAATATTCCGTATCCAAAACAGTTATCGGGTAATGAATTTGTTGCTCAAAAAAGTGCCAAATTTCTCCAAAGCCGAGTGAAGAAACTCCATCACCAGAAAGTACCGCAATTTTAGGAGCTTTTAGGTAACGGACGGCACTTGAGCCAAAATCTTTACCTTTGGTTACAAACCCCGTAGCTACTCCGGTAACTTTTCTATCAAATTTTTGTGTGGCTTTTCGGATAATTGCATCAAATTTTTCGCCCAGCTTTTCATTACCTCTTCTTGTAATAACCAAAGTCCCAGCTTTATAATTATTACCCTCAATGGTAAAAGCAGATTCTGAAAATCGAACCTTAACTTTGTTTTGTAATAAATAGCCTAAAAAGGTAGCATCGTCAGTACTGTTCCATTTTGCCAAATACGCATATGGCTTTTCAACGCCTACTGGGTCTGCTCCAACCGCATCTGCAGGCATTGATTCTGATGCTAGAGCGTTAGCTAAAGCATACGCTTTTAAACCTCTACTATAAGGTATGGACCACGCAGTAATATCATAGGTTAACGAATCAACAATTTTGGTTTGAGGTTCAAACAATGCATTTATGAAATTTGACTTTGGCTGATTCGTATTAATAACCATATCCTTTGAAGAAAATCGCATTGATTTTGTTGTATTACTTTCATAGTCAAAAGCCTTTACAGAGGCATTGGAAGTTGGCATTCCGTATTTAATTTGATGCTTTTCTAGCAACTTTTTAAGGCTATTTAACTTGTCTTTTCCATTACTACCACTAATTACATAACTTTTATATTTCCCTTTTGGATTATTTGTAGCCCTATTAAAGTATGCAATAAATTCTTGTTGCAATTTATCCGCATGATCAGATGCCATTTCAATAGTTGACAAACCCGTGGTGTAGTGGTGTGCAATTCTATCCTTGAGCGTTAGCACATCGTCATCGGCGGTTTTAATTCCCAAACCTGCTCTTCCGCTACCGCCTTGTTCATAAGTCATACCAATAGCTCCATTATACATAGGGTAGGTATCTCCATAGCTAGGGTATAACAAATCAAATCTTTCTTTAGTAAAATATAACCAGCTATTTTTATCGAAATACTTGGCGTGGTTTTTACCAATGACTACTTGAAACTCACGTTGAAAGTCAGTTATTATTTCGTGGTAAGGTTCTGCTGCTGGAGCAAAATAATATGGACTATTAACTCCCTGTTCGTGAAAATCTACATGGACATGTGGCATCCATTTGTTGTATTCTTCTAAACGTGATTGGGTTTCTGTTTGTGTTGCCCAAGCCCAATCTCTATTTAAATCGAACAGGTAATGATTAGCTCTACCACCTGGCCAAGGCTCATGATGTTCTTTAGAATCGGGATTAATATTATAGGGTTTGTTTTGATATTGGTTGTACCAATTAACATAACGATCTCGCCCATCGGGATTGATACAAGGGTCAATAATTACAATGGTATTTTCTAACCATTTTTTAGTTTCAGTGTTGTTAGAATCTACCAAAGCGTATAGGGTTTTCATAGCTGCTTCTGTACTTACTGATTCGTTCCCGTGTACATTATAGCTCAACCAAACAATAGATATTTCTGAATTGGCTTCTCCATTTAAGATACCAATGGATTTTAAATGATTGGTACGTAAATTTTCTAATTTAGAGAAATTCTTAGGTGCTGTAATAAATGCTAATTGTAATGTGCGATTCTCATAAGTTTCGCCATACTTTATCAATTTTACATTTTCATTTTCCTTGGCAATATGTTTAAAATAATCTACCACTTGGTGATGTCTGGTAAAACGGTCACCAAGTTCATAGCCCAAAAATTCGGCAGGTGATTTTAATTGAGAAAATGTAGTAAGTGTAATTAGAAAAAGTAAGCAAAAGAAAAATATATTTTTCATGGGATGATTTTTAATACTTCAAATATATGCAATATGTTTAAAAGCTGAGTCAGGCCAATCTCTTAGTTTAAATACTTATCCAATAGGTAAACTTAATCGATAGCGACCGTTGACGTGGAGCAAAACCATTTGCAAAATAGTTATCGTTATAAACAATAAATAAATCTGACAATGGTTTAAACCGCCATTGCAATCTAGAATTAATTCCAAAATTATCACGTTGATTACTGTATTGCACAAAAGTTGACCAAAATAGCTTTTTGCTAAAAGTTATATCGGCTTTTGGCCCGACCAACCAAATAGAAGCATCTTGATAAGGAGCCGGTAAATTAATTTTATCATAATTTATGTTTGCTGAGGCAAAAAAGTAAGGCTGTAATCGCCATCCTAATTGTGCCTCTAAAGAAAATTTGTTACCATTATAAAACTGGCCAACTGAAGATTCTAGCTCATAAGAGAACTGTTTACTCCTGTCTGATTGGTAACTCAATTCAAAACTTGTATAGCTATAATCACTCTCTGCTGGCAACGGAATTCCATCGTCAGACCTAGTAGGGTCAAACTCGTCAAATAAATATGTATAGCGGTTAAACATTGATAAAGTCAATTCTGATTGGTTATTAAATTTACTTTCCCAATCTGTAATTATAATATAGTCAGAATTTTTAAAATTGAGTTCTGGTTTCCAGATAAAAATGGGAACAACACTAATACTATGCTGATTAAATATTCCTTTTTTTGGCCAAAAATTATATCCTATTTTGGGATCTATCTTAAAAATATCTGTACGTCTTACAAAACCTAGGTCCGACCTGAAATTATCATCGACAAAACGACCGCTAAGTCTTGCATTAAAGTTTTTAGCATTATATTCCGTTGACACTCCGAAAGAATAATCTTTCGACTTTACATTTGGAGAAAATGATTTGTGTAAATAATATTCGCCAAACCAAGTATTATCAGCAGAAGCCAGATTATACTCTAAGCCTAAAACTCTATTATAAGTATCTGTTTCTTCTAGAAAATCATAGTCTTTTGTTGCTTGTTTATTTATAAACATAAAACTTAAATTAGAACGGCTAAACATTTTTTGTTGCAAGGCCACTACAGCATTATTACTCGCAGCAATCTCATTATCAACATCTTCTGCAGTTTGCATATTTAGTATACCTAATCTTAAATTATTAGTTAACTTTCCACTAAGCCTTACGCCTGCTATAATATCATTTTCAATAGTGTTGCCATCAATATCTTCTGCAATACCAATACGTCTTGAGAAAAACGGTTTTGCATCTCTATTATCACCAAAATCTGAAAAGAGATCACTATTTTCAACAAAAAATTGCCTCCTTTCGGGCAAAGCGATACTAAAGCGTGTAAGATTGGTGACTTGCTGGTCAACCTCTACCTGAGAAAAATCAGGGTTGATTGTAAAATCTAAGTTCATACTATTACCGATGGTTATTTTTGCATCACCACCAACCTTAAAAGAAAAGTCATCAGTGTTTTCTTCATAATCTTTATATGCACCTGTATTTATAAATGGAATTAAGGAAATGGGTGACTTAGACTTACCGAGTGGTTTTTCAAAAATCATATCACCCATATAGGCTAAATTAAAAATGGGTTGATTCTGAGGGATTTGGGTCCAAGTACTGCGTTCGTTGTCTTGCGTATCAAATCTGTAACTATTAAAACGCCATTTGGTTTCTCCTTCATTGTATTTGAAAGCCGAAAGTGGTATTCTCCACTCAGCTAAATAATAATTATCATATATTTTAGATTCACCAATCCATTTGGTATCCCAGCTCGTATCAAAGCCATTATTACCTGACCCGCCACCAGAAATTAAAGCCTCTCTTAAAACTCCCTGAGGATTTGTACCGAAGAAAAAGGCATTGGTACCATCATTAAAAGTATCAAAATACAAACTGATATTATCATTACCACCCGCTCTAAAGTCTCTACGTAATGAAGGAATAACATAATCATTACCAGAGGCAAAAACCTTTATGCCTACATACAAGTAATTATCATCAAATAACATTTTAATTTCCGATTGCTGCTTAGATTGTATGGAATCTGAAGGGAAGTATTGCCAAAATTTATCTGCCTTATCAGCCAGTTGCCAAGCGGATTCATCTAAAACAGCATCAATATTTATAGGCTCACTAATGTACTTTACTGTTACCTGTTTTTGTGCGTTTACAATACAATAGGATAACAGAATTGTCAGAAAGATAAGGTTGTTAAGGTATTTCATTGGCTGATTAATACCCCAAATATATCATTTTTTATAAAAGTCTCTTCAAGAAGTTCTTACTCTTTTTCTTTTTTCTTAGGCTCCCGCTTCGCCTCTTTTAAACTCCGCTGCAACATCCACTCTATTTGACCATTGGTGCTTCGAAATTCATCAGCAGCCCATTTTTCAATAGCTTTAAAAGTTTCCTCATTTATCCGTAATGCAAATGCTTTTTTCTTAGCCATAATATATACTACTTCTTTACCACCACTTTTTGGTTGATAAATTTTGCAACTCCTGTTACCAATTTTTCACTAATTGGTAAATCACCATTAATATAAATATTAGTTTTTTGCGTTATTAAAGCACTTTTAATAGTTACCTTTTCGGATGGAATATTCAATTCTTTTCCTTTATAATTATTTTCTTGTGCATATCCAATAATGGTTATACAAAAACACAACATAATAACTATAATTTTCATTCTGTAGTTTTTATAAATTTTGATTGATAAGTATCTAAAACCCTTTGAACTTCAACTTCTTTTTGTGTTCCTATTAACATTTTTTTTCCATTGGTTAATTCTATTTGAATGCCTTGGTTACCTTTAATGTTGTATGCTTTACCATTAGATACTTTGCCGCTAGATCTTAAAATATTACCTCTATATCCCCAACCACCATACTCCGAAATTGCATTATATTTTCTCACATACACATTGCTAATATCACTCCAAGCTATTAAGTATTGCTTTCTATGAAAAGGAGTAAATCTATAATGTATTCCTTTTTCGTCAATTCTTGTATGCAGTGTTATCATGCGTATTATAAGAATTGCAGCTAAGGTCAATAAAAATGAAATAGACAGAGCTATTTTAGCAACTTTATCTTGAAGTATTTCTTCAGAATTTATAGCTACAGGAATTATCATTGCCAATAAAGAAGCTCCGATAATAATATAAAGCCACCACTGATTAAATTTTTGTTTTTCTCTGAAAATTTTCATTATAAATTAGATTTAAATTTGGAAATCACACCCAAACTATCTGTTTTTATCCCTTTCAAAAACTATCCTAGTAGATTGTTCTGCAATATGGCGGACCGTCCAACCTGATTGTGCATGTTGGTTTAATGTATCTTCTAATTTTCTATTATTCCCTGTCAATCCCCGTTTCCAAGTAACTACTTTATATTCTTTCATTTTACTTCTGTTTTTTTATATTCCTATTTAACGCTACCCCCTTTCGTAGAAGGTTGCCCCGATAGCTATCTTGAGGCGTTTTTTATGTTAAAGTACCTGTGTTCAATACGGGCGTAGCATCTTTATCGGAACATAAAATCACCATTAAATTGCTTACCATAGTGGCTTTTCGCTCTTCATCAAGATCTACAATATCTTTTTTGCTTAATTCGTCCAAAGCCATTTCTACCATACTCACTGCACCTTCAACAATCTTATGTCTAGCAGCAACAATAGCAGTAGCTTGCTGACGCTTTAACATAGCATTTGCAATTTCTTGGGCATACGCCAAGTAACCAATTCTAGCTTCCAGCACCTCAATACCTGCCATTGCCAAACGTTCAGAAAGTTCTTCTTCCAAAGCCTCACTTACCTCATTTACACTAGCACGCAACGTAATATCCTCATCCAACCCTTCGTCCGCAAAATTATCGTAAGGATATAAACTTGCCAATTTCCGTACCGCTGCATCACTTTGTACACGTACAAAATTCTCAAAATTATCAACATCAAAAGCGGCTTTATAAGTGTTTTGTACACGCCATACTAAAATGGTACTAATCATTATCGGATTACCTAACTTGTCATTTACCTTTACTCGTTCGCTATCAAAATTACTTGCCCTTAAAGAAATTTTTCTTTTGGTATAAAACGGGTTAGCCCAAAAGAAACCATTTTCTTTAACCGTACCTACATATTTACCAAAAAGCAACAACACTTTTGATGTATTAGGGTTTACCAAGAAAAATCCTGGCAGTAAAAAAATTCCAATAACTACTGCTATAACAAATGCAATATCGATATTGATGAATCCGTAAATACCACCGCCAATTAAAACGAGGGCAAAAAACAACATGAAATAACCGTTGGGCACTTTTATAATTTTCTCTTCTTTCATTGTATTAAGATTTAATATTAGTTTGTTTGTAAATTTATTATGATATTAATTTGATATCACAAAGATATAACATTATTTTTGATATTTGCAAATAATATCACCAATTAATTTCCTATTTTTGTACAAAATCTTTAGTATGAGTTCAAAAATTTCACTTTTTTTATCAGCATTGTTTATTTCAAGTTCCATATTTGCTTCAGTTACTGATTGGGGACCAACCGGTCATAGAGCAACAGGAGAAATTGCAGAGAGTTACCTAAAGAAAAGAGTGCTTAAAAAAATTGACAAGTTACTTGATGGGCAAAGTCTGGCCTTTGTTTCAACTTATGGAGACGAAATAAAATCAGATAGAAAATATGACAAATTCTATACATGGCATTATGTGAACATGCCTTTTGATAAAACTTATGAAACATCCGAAAAAAACCCAAAAGGTGATTTGGTTACAGGAATTAATAAATGTGTTGAAGTTTTGAAAGACGAGAATAGCTCTAAAGAAGACAAGGTTTTTTACTTAAAGATGCTAGTGCATTTAGTAGGTGATCTGCATCAACCAATGCATGTTGGCAGAGCCGAAGACAAAGGTGGCAACACCATACAAGTACAGTGGTTTGGTAGAGGTACAAATTTACATAGAGTATGGGATGAAAATATGATTGAAGAATGGGGCATGAGTTATTTAGAATTGGCAGAAAATGCCGAGGATTTATCAAAAGAACAGATTAAGGTTATTAAAAAAGGATCAGTAGTTGATTGGGTAAATGGCATGCATAAATTGACAAAAGAAGTTTACGGTTCTGTAGAGATAGGTGAAAACTTACGTTATCAATATAACTACGATTATTTTAAAACCGTTAGAAAACAATTACAAATTGGCGGTATCCGATTGGCAAAAATATTAGAAGATATTTTTGGATAATTAAATTTTATCAATCTGATTATTTCTAATAATATAAGGATTTAAGTTTTGATAATTTCTATTCACAAAATTTAATGCACTTTTTAATATTTCACCCATACTCTCAGATTTTTTAAAATTAACATCACCGGTTAATTCTAACAGTCCATTTTTAAGTTCTTTTATTTTCTCGGTCGAGGATAATACATCATTACCCATGCAATTCAACACCTCATCTAATCTTGTTTGTTCACTTGTGGCTCTTTTAGCTAATAAAGAACGTTCTTCTAATTTATATTGGTCAATTGATTCTCTTCGCAAAACATCAGTAGTCATTTCTACCAGCTTGTTATTCTCTTTTAAAAATTGGGGCTTATAAACTTTTGGGTTGCCCTCAAAACTTTGTTGATCAAAATCAATAGCTCTAATTCTATATTGAATTCTATCAAAGTCATGAGTCAAAACCATTACATAATTATAGGAACGCATGTCACCTAATAAACGCACAAAACAACGTTCGTTAAACTTTACAAACTCTTTCGCTATAGCTCTTTTGTCTTGTTCCGAACATAAATCTAAATGTTTTTCAATAAAAGTATCGCCTGGTATTCCTGAGATATGCTCTTCAATTAAAGTATCTTTATAAACTAGAAAATAAATATAATTTGGTGATAATAAGTGTTCAAGCTCCAACCCATAAATACGTGATGCATCTGCTTTTTTAATATAAAAAAAGAGGTAATTGTCATTTAAAATATTTCTAACCTTAATTCTAAATGGTTTTGAATTGCCAAAAGTGCAAAAATCAATGCTATCAATATTCAAATAAGGTATCATAGTATCACTACCATCAGCATTTAAAATGGTATAAATACGTTTTAAGCTCATTTCTATCTCATCGCGTTCATGTTCTGCAAAATATACACTGACCCACAACGTATCGTTTCCATCTTCATCAAAAATTTCTACTGCTCCCTGAAAACGCAACAAATCTTCATAAAAAATAGGGATCTTAATATTCCTGCCATGTTTGGTAAGATAATTTGAAAGCTTATCCGTAATAGGAAAGGCAGGCTTTTTCTTAGACATTAATTTTTGATCCATTTTACTCTTAAATTTTGCTTAAATATAGTGATAAAACCTATTTGAGGTTCTATCTTACCTTTATATTTAAAGTTTGAATGGTAACTTTTTTAATTGATAAATAATGAAAATTTTATTTTTTAAAGCTTGTAATAGTTAAGCTTATTACCTTACTACTCACTTGCCATTACACTTTTTTATAAAATATATTGAATACTTTAGCGTTAAACTCTTAACCCAAAAGATTAAATTAATGAAAATTTTAAATTTCATAAAACTTTTATCAGTTATAGTATTAGTTAGTATTTCTGTTCAAATTCAAGCTCAGAATAAATCAGGTACGCTACCTGAAGGTTTTGTTTATGTAAAAGAGGTTATCCCTAAATTAAGAACCGATTTACGTTATTATTCAGATAATAACTTTATTGGACGACCAATCGATGGGTACAACAAACCTAAATGTATCTTAACCGTAGAGGCTGCAGAGGCATTAAAGAAAGTACAACAAGAATTTGAAAAATTAGGCTTTGGCCTATTGGTGTTTGATGCTTACAGACCACAGCGTGCTGTTAATCAATTTATAAAATGGGCACAAGATACCACTGACACCAAAATGAAAGAAAAATACTATCCTAACATAGATAAAAAGGATTTATTTAAAGAGGAATATATTTCCGCTAAATCTGGACATAGTAGAGGAAGTACGGTAGATTTAACCATAGTATCTTTAAAAACTGGACATATATTAGACTTAGGTAGTGATTTTGATTTATTTGATGAAAGATCTAATGTAAATTATAAAAACGTTACCAAAAACCAACGTTCCATTCGATTAATGTTACAACGTAGAATGGTAAAACACGGTTTTAAGCCACATGAAAAAGAATGGTGGCATTTTACGTTAGCTAAAGAGCCTTATCCTGATACTTATTTTGATTTCTCTATAGAATAAAACAACAAAAAATCCGCTTTTAAAGCGGATTTTTTGTTGTTGTCAATTACTAAAAGAAATCTATTCTTTATCTAAGTTCTTTGTTAAAAAGAATCCGACTAGTAAGCCAGTACCAGCCATTAAGAAAATTGTACCTGGCATTATAATATGCTGCGGGTCATTAAGGTTTTGATGAAGAATTCCTCCAATAACAATACCTGCACCTATCCCCATCAGCAACAATGCCAAATTAAGCGTCAAAACTTTCCATACTGGAGCCGTATGTTCTCTACCTCTAGCAAATATCTTTGCATCTGCTCCTTTTTCAATTAGTGCCATCCGTTCTTTATTCCTTGTTGTAAAATACAAATAGAAAATTCCGAAAATTCCTGCAAAGATTAATGGTAATATGATTACTTCTGATCCCATAATTAGTTAAATTTTAATTGATTAATTTTAATGTGTTATATTGTTTATGACGGTACACTTTTAATTATGGTTACAGATTTAACAACATATTTTTTCAATAAAAGTGTAACCAAAACTTATTTTTTGAAGTCATATAGTTATATGACCGAAATCAGTGACCAAAATTATATAACAGAAATACTAGATGGTGATACTCAGAAATACTCAGTATTAGTTAATTGTTATAAGGATTTGGTATATACGTTAGCGTTGCGGATGGTTAAAAACAAGGAGGAAGCTGAAGAAATAAGCCAAGATACGTTTATAAAGGCTTTTAAGTCATTAAATAAATTTAAAGGAGAATCAAAATTTTCAACTTGGCTCTACAGTATTGCCTATAATACATGCTTGGATCGTTTAAAAAAGACAAAACGACAACAACAAACCGTGGCCATTAATGAATTTACCGAAAACCAAATTAAAACACTGGAAAATGTATTGGACACAATGGAGCAAGAAGAAAGAAAAATTGCGATTAAAAATTGTATGCAATTGCTACCAAGTGAGGATAGTTTTTTATTAACCTTGTATTATTTTGAAGATTTATCATTGGATGAAATAGCAAAAATTGTTAATTTAAAACCAAATAATATAAAAGTGAAACTGTTTAGAAGTAGAAAAAAATTAGCAACTATTTTAAAAAAAAGGTTATCACCAGAAATAATAGAGCATTATGAATACGGAAGAAAGTAAAAATATAGAAAAATTAATAGATAAGGTGATGCTTGATAATGAATTACATTCAACATCTACAGATTTTTCAAATACCATTATGGCTCAAGTTGAGCAAATGAACCAGCAAAAAGTATTTGAGTACAAACCGCTAATTTCAAAAAAAATATGGGTACTTATTTGTGTTTCAATAATTGCACTGTTAACCTACATAACGCTTTACGGAAACCTAGCAAAATCAAAATGGATGAATTATTTCGAACTTGATTTTAGCAAAAATCTTATACCTGAATTAAATTTTTCTAATACAACAATTTATGCAGCTACAATAGTATCTGTGCTTTTTTTAGTACAAATTATTATACTGAAAAACTATTTTAACAAAAGATTGAGTATATAGAATTATCGTAAAACATTTTTATATTTAAACGTTGCTTTTTTAAGATTTTCCGTTAAGTTTTTTAGCCAAATTAACTGATTGTACAGTAGATGTGCTTCTTGCAAATTGATAAGCATTTCTTTTTTAATGCCCAATTGACCAGATTGTATTTCTTGATTTCGCTCATTAGCTAAATTAACGTAGTTATCCAATAACTCTTCTTTTGCAGTTTCTACACTATCCTGAGCGGTAATTTCTAATTTTTTATTTTTATCTAAAATATTAGCAGTTTCTTTCAACGTATTACTTAGGTGTTCTATAAAAACATCAAACTGCTCTTTTAGGGAATTCACCTCGTGTTTTTGAATAAAACTTCCCAAAGAAGCAATAGCTGATATAATAGTATGATTTAACGTAACAATATCATAGATAAGAGAAAATTCTTTTTGTTTAGACCTAGGGTCTTCTGTTACTTTCTGAAATGCAGCGTTTAATTCACTCATTGCCAAAAAGGCCTCTTTTCTAGGCACTTTATATTGCGGATGAAGTGCGTTTTTTGAATTGTACATTTCTTTGGTTGCCAACAGATAATTATCATTTCTTTTAAGCACCTCTAAAATATCCTGATCCAAATTCCTAAACTCCCATAATGGCCAAAGTATATAGTTTGCAATGACTGCCAATATTGCTCCAATTAAAGTATCCAACACACGGTAACCTATTACTTCAAATGCATCAGGTTGTAATAATGCATACACAAAAATAACATGCAGCGTAATAAAAGCTGCTCCGGCTTTGTAGTTTTGTTGAATTAACGAAAAAGCAAAAGTTAATGATAATATGGCCAAAACACCATAGACAATTATGTTTTGGGTTGTAAAAATAATCAATGCAGCAACCGCAGCCCCAATTACAGTTCCAATAATTCTATTTAGAGAACGCTCTTTGGTCAGTCCATAATTAGGTCGCATAATAACGATTAGGGTCAGAATTATCCAATACGCATTTTTTATGTCTAAAAAACTCCCTAATAAATATGCAGTTACTACGGTTACACTTAAACGCAAAGCATGTCTAAAAATAGTAGACTTAAAACTTAAATGCTCGAAAAGCAATGAAAAACTGTATTCTTGCAGTGTAATAAACTGGCTCGCATCCTGCCTTTTCAACGATAATTTAGATGCATTTTCAACATTTGACATTGCTCTTCTGATAGCTCTGATTTGGTCTAACAATTGCAACTGGTAACTATAAAGATTTCGTAAAGTCAATGCTCCTTCTCTAGCCTTTGGCAGACCTATTTCGTTCACGTAATTTTCAATAGTTTGCTCTGCTTTTTCAAAAACTATTAGCAAGGTGTTCTTAGAAGGAACCTTATCATTATTTATGATTTTTTCTGACAACATCCTTAAATGATTACCCATAGCCTTATTGACTTCTTTAAATGCTATCAAGTCTCTTTTTTCAGGCTTAAACAGTATGTCGATTTTTGAGTAATCAATAGTATTTGCAATAGCAAGTTCTAAAATATCTACCAACGAAATAAAGATGAGCAATCGTTTTTCTTCGTAATGGGAGCGACCAGATTTCTTTCTTTTTATAAATAACGATTCTCTAAGGGTTTCGTGCTTTTCGTTAATTTTGGTCTGTAATTCTAAAATCTTTTTGAAAAGTGTATCATGTTGCTCTCTTTCCACCAACAATTCACCCCTTATTTCCAAGTATTCTCCAGTTAAGTCTAAAGCTTCTGAGAGTAGCTGTTTCTCGTCTTTTTTAGAAGATATTCTGTTTAACAGAAATGAAAATAATAGATACCATAAGCCACCAATTATCATAAAGCCAGCATGCAATAAAATATCCACACCATATAGGTTCTTTACTGCTAGAGCCAATACCATGGCCAACAATCCAGAAAATGCAATTAACGATCCTCTAAAGCCATATATGGCAATCATTGCACAAAAAAAGGATAAAAAAGCAAGTACAATCAATAATATAAAAAAATAGGGTTTGGCAAATAAAACTATTGCAGTAACCGCTACCGTCAATACAATACTGATTAAAATTCCATTCACTTTTCGTTTCAAACTTCCTGGAATATCACTTGGTGCATTTACAAAAGTTCCGAAAACAATAGGTAAGATAATTGATGTTTGATCTATAACATATAACAAAACCATTGGGATGATTACAGCAATTGTTAATACAATACCTCTGTAAAAACTAGCCCCTTTTATAAATAATTCTATATTTTTTAAGGTTTCTTTTACCATTTCTTATATACCGTAAAGGTAATTTAAGTTAAATTTAATTACGATAAAAAACCGCTTTTCTTATCAAAGAAAAGCGGTTCAAAATTCTATCCCGAGCCCTAACGGGATTAATACCTATTTATTTCATAAGGTCGAAACTACGTTTGATAAAACTGGTCAAATCTTTACCTTTTAATAGGTTTTGAGACAGTTTTGCCAAGTCTAAGGCCTGATTTACATATTCTTCTTTTTTCCCTTTGGCTTTTAAGATTTTCTGCATCAAGTCATTATTGGTATTCACCACCAAATTGTACATTTCAGGGAAATTACTCATTCCCATCATGCCACCACCTCCAGTTTGGCTCATCTCTTTCATTCTACGCATAAATTCAGGAATGGTTATCACAAACGGATTGGCTTTAGAGTCTAAAGCTTCCAATTGTACCGTGTATTTTTCTTTAGGTACAATCCCCTCAACAATTTCTTTTAGCTTAGTCTTTTCTTCATCAGATAATTTAGAAATTTGTTCTTCGTCTTTTTTGATAAGGTTATCAATAAAATCAGAATCTACTCTAGCAAATTTTATTGGCTGCTTTTCAGCTGACAATTCAGAGTTTTCACCTTCAATTTTTTGGATTAAATGAGAAACTATGGGCGAATCCAACAACAACACTTCATATCCTTTTTCTTTAGCTTCTTGAATATAACTATGCTGTTCGTCTGCATTTGTGGCATATAATAAAACGATATTTTTGTCCTTATCCGTCTGTCCAGGTTTTACTTTTTCAATTAATTCATCAAAAGTAAAGTAGTTATCGTCAACTGTTGGGAACAATGCAAACTTTTGGGCTTTTTCATAGAATTTAGGCTCAGAAAGCATTCCGTATTCAATTACGATCTTAATGTCGTTCCATTTCTTTTCAAAAGCTTCTCGATCGTTTTTAAACAACGATTGCAATTTATCCGCTACTTTTTTTGTGATATAGCTCGAAATCTTTTTTACAGCTCCATCTGCCTGCAAATAACTACGCGAAACGTTTAGCGGAATATCTGGTGAATCAATTACACCACGTAACATTTGTAGAAAATCAGGTACGATTCCTTCCACGTTATCGGTTACAAATACCTGATTTTGATACAATTGGATTCTGTCCTTTTGGACATCTAAATTGGTCGTCAATTTAGGAAAGTACAAAATACCTGTTAAATTAAATGGATAATCGACATTTAAGTGGATGTTGAACAAGGGCTCTTCAAACTGCATTGGGTACAATTCTCTGTAAAAAGAGCTGTAATCTTCATTTTTTAATTCTGCTGGTTGTTTTGTCCAAGCTGGGTTTGGATTGTTGATTATATTATCAACTGTTATCTGTTTGTGAGGCTCAGTAGTTTCTTTACCATCTTTATCTTTTGTTGTTTTGGGTTCAAAATCTGGATCGTTAATTTCTTTCGTTCCAAATTTTATTGGCACAGGCATAAACTTGTTGTACTTTAACAACAATTCCCTGATTCTGTGTTCTTCCAAAAATTCTGTAGAATCCTCAGCCATATGTAAGATGATTTCTGTACCTCTATCCTTTTTCTTGGCTTTGGTTAAAGTGAATTCAGGAGAACCATCACAAACCCAAAGCATAGCATCTTCTTTTTCGACATGTGATTTAGTAATAATTTCTACTTTTTCTGCCACCATAAAAGCGGAATAAAAACCAAGTCCAAAATGACCGATAATTCCAGAATCTTTGGCAGAATCTTTATACTTTTCTAAAAACTCTTCAGCACCAGAAAAAGCAACTTCGTTAATATATTTCTCAACTTCTTCCTTGGTCATTCCCACTCCTTGGTCGATGATATGGAGTTTTTTTCCGTCTTTATCAATCTTGACTTCAATTTGAGGATTGCCATAATCAACCTTAGTTTCACCAATAGTAGAAAGGTGTTTTAACTTTAAAGTTGCGTCTGTTGCATTAGATATTAATTCGCGTAAAAAGATTTCATGATCTGAATACAAGAATTTTTTAATTAGTGGAAATATGTTTTCAACTGAAACATTAATAGTTCCTTTTGCCATAATATATTAAGTTTAAATTATTTTAAAATATAAACAACACTAGTCAAAAAAAATACCAAGCTGATTAAAATGACAAGATGGCAGAATTTAAAAGCCAATTTACAAATCATAAATCTTTCCTATCTTGCATAATTATATATTTAAAATTTATAGCATGTACAATTCAAAAATAACGGGACTTGGTTTTTACGTACCAGATAATGTGGTAACCAATGATGACCTTTCAAAAATTATGGATACCAATGATGAGTGGATTCAAGAACGAACAGGCATTAAAGAACGCCGTTGGATTCCTGAAAATAGCGATGAAACCTCTGCAACAATGGGTGCAAAAGCAGCCAAGATCGCTATTGAGCGTGCAGGTTTGACCAAAGATGATATTGACTTTATAGTATTTGCCACCTTAAGTCCCGATTATTATTTTCCTGGGTGTGGCGTTCAAATCCAAGATATGTTAGACATGCCAACTATTGGAGCTTTAGATATTAGAAATCAGTGTTCGGGGTTTATTTATGCCCTTTCAACTGCCGATCAGTTTATTAAAACTGGGATGTATAAAAACATATTGGTCATTGGAGCAGAATACCATTCTAACGGATTAGACAAAACTACACGTGGCCGTGGTGTTTCAGTTATTTTTGGCGACGGTGCGGGAGCTTGTGTATTATCAAGAACTGAAGACAACAACAAGGGTATTCTATCCTCTCATTTGCATAGTGAAGGTCAATATGCGGAAAAGTTAGTCGTAAAATCACCTAGTATTAAACATTGGGTTCCAGAAATTTTAGCTTCTGATGAGGAAGACACCTCTTACTTTCCATATATGGACGGTACTTTTGTCTTTAAAAACGCCGTAGTTCGTTTTAGCGAAGTAATTATGGAAGGTTTAAAAACTAATAAGTTGGCTCCAACGGATATTGATATCCTTATCCCACATCAAGCTAATTTGCGTATTGCTCAATTTATTCAAAAGAAGTTCCAGTTAGAAGACAATCAGGTGTTTAATAATATTATGAAGTACGGTAATACAACAGCAGCTTCAATAATTATTGCATTGACCGAAGCTCATGAAAAAGGGAAAATAAAAGATAATGATCTTGTCGTTTTGGCCGCTTTTGGAAGCGGATTTACTTGGGGAAGTGTGATTATGAGATGGTAGTGGTAGTGGTAGTGTCTAAATTTCCAAAAATCAAATTCAAAATTCCAACAAAGTATTATTAAGAATAATCTATGTCAAAATTTTTTAGAAGCAAATTACCAAAAACTATTACCTATTTTTTAGGTGAAATACTGATTGTGGTATTGGGTATTTTTATTGCGGTTCAGTTAAATAATTGGAATGAAAACATAAAGGATAGAAAGGAAGAGAAAAAATCATTAGAACTATTATTAAATGAGTTAAATTATGAAAAATTTACAGTTGACTATTCTGACAAAGAATTAAAGAAAAGTATCGCATATTTAACGCAAATTAAAAACGGTAATTACTCAAAAATTGATTCCTTAACAAACAAACTTGATAATGAATATATAAAACAAAAAATTAATTCTTCGTATATCAACATGAAATTTAGCGGTAAGCTAAACCTAATAAGCAATGATACTTTAAAGAGCATCATTGCACGACATTATGAAATATATTATGAGTATTTTGGCAATTTTGAAAAGTCACAAAGAGCATTTATTCATAATAATGTTAGGCCTTATATTTTAAAAGAATTGAATTTATCATCAGATAGTATTTCTGACAATTTAAAAATTATTGAAAAATTAAAAGATCAAGAATTACAAAATCTTATCAGCTACCAAATTGACGCATTAACATCTATAGATAAGGCGTTGGATCCTTCTTATCTTGAGCAAACCATTCAATATGTAGAAAAAGAATTAGCCAAATTCGATTAATATTCCAACTTAGTTATATAGTCTAACTTAGTTTTCCAAATTTCTAATTGTTGATTGTAATTTTCAATATTATCTTGCACCCCTCTTAATAGGGGGCTATCGGAATCAGCATTTGCAAAAAAGCCCATATTATTTTCCAATTGCTGAATTTCTCGGGTAACTTCATCAATTTTTTTTCTGACAAATTGCTGTTCGTTTTCCAGTTTTCGGTGGTTTTTAGTTTCTAGATAATTATTTACCATGTTTTTGAACTTGAGCATGGCAATTTCTTTCTCGTTCAAATCCAATTTACTATAAAGTGAATTTAGCGTTTTATTAAACTTCACTTCTATATGGTTCATATTATGCGGTAAACGCTCCAATTTATTCCAATCTTCTATATAAGAATTGATAACATCTAACCCTAATGATTCATTTTTATTTGCCTGATTTTTAAGATTTTCAAGCAATTCTTTTTTCTTATTAAAAGCTTCTACTTGTTCCTTATTAGCTTCATCTTGTTTACCATGAAGTCTATCAAAATAATGGTTGCAAGCATTTTTAAATTGTTTCCAGATTTTATCGGAATATTTTCGAGGCACATGACCAATGGTTTTCCATTCGGCCTGAATTTGCTTCATAATATCCGTTGTAGCATCAAAATCTTCACTATCTTTTAAAGATTCTGCTTTTTCAACCAAGGCATTTTTCTTTTTAAGATTTTCGTGTTGCTCACTTTTTACATTTTTATAATATGCATTCTTTTGCCTATTAAATTTACGTGTGGACTCTTTAAATTCTTTCCAAATCTTATCATTTACACTTCTGGGCACTTTTCCTATTTTGAAAAACTGTTGCCTCAACTCTTCCAATTCCTTGATTTTCTGCTGCCAAAACTTATGAGAACCTTTACTGTCATCTTCTGTTAAATTGGAAATCTTATCAATAACGGCTCTTTTCTTATCTACATTTTCTTCATACTTAGATTCCAATACTTTTTGATGCTCATGTCTTTTCTCGTGAATTTTTTTTGTGGCATTACTAAAACGTTCCCATATTCCTTCACGATGCTCTCTACCCACTGGCCCCACTTCTTCTTTCCACAATCTATGTAATACCTGAAGTTCTTTAAAAGCAGCGTTTAAATCGGTCATCTCCGCTAATTGCTCCGCTCGTTCCGCTAGTTTTATTTTTTCTTCTAAATTATGTTTAAAATCTAGGTCTCGCAAATCGTTACTTAAATGCAACAGATCGTAAAATCGTTCTACATGGTGTTCATAGGTACGCCAAGTGTCATTGTACTGTGCACTAGGAATCCTTCCAATAGCACGCCATTTATCTTGTAGCTCTTTAAAAAGACCATACATTGTAGATGGTTCAGCAGTATCAATAAGTTCTTTTAATTCTTCAATTAGAGCCAAACGTTTTACTAAATTTTCTTTTTGCTCACTTGCTTTATTTGCATAATAAGCTTCTCTTTTCGTTTTATACTCAAAAAGTAAATCGTTATAGGTAGATTTTATCGGAGTGCTATAATAGAAGTCAATCTCATTACCCCCATCTGCTAAAAAAGTTTCTTTTTTTTCTACTAACAGTTGACCGAATTTTTTATTGAAATTCTTTTTTATAGCCTCAACATCACTTTTAATATCGGTAATTGTCCCAGATTTAAGCAATTTTTGAAGCTCTTTTACCAACCCCTCCAAATCTAATTTCTCGTAGTTTACTTTTTGCTCAACTACTTCCTTATCTTCAGATGATTTAGATACAGACTCATCAACCAGAGCAGTATTATTCTCGCTAACATCAGATTTATCCTCATTAACTTCGGATGAGTTTGCTAATGTTGAATCAGTATTTTCTTCTGTATTGGAACTATCAGACTGTTCATTTTCTTCTTCCGAATGCTTATCAGCAATATCTTCTGTTTTTAATTTATCAACATTTTCTGCAATAACATCCGTAGGCTTTATTGTTGAATTCTCGCTCTCTATACTATTTGGCTTGTTGTCTAACATTATTTTTAATGTTTAAGGGTTCCTCTTTTAAAACTAAAAGTCTTTAAAGATAGTAATAGCATTAACACAATGCAAACTATTTTAAATATGATGCAACTCTATTTATTTGGTTGCGTAAAGAAGAAAGAACTTACAAATTCCAAATAGTCCAAGCTTTTTCTGCTTGTAGTTCCAACATTTTTAACCCGTTTATAATTGTTGCTCCATTTGCTTCACCCTTAGTTAAAAATGTAGTTTTTTCAGGATTGTAAATTAAATCGAACAACAGATACTGTTCAGTAATATATTGATATGGAAGATCAGGACACTTATCTACATTAGGATAAGTACCCAGTGGGGTACTATTGATAATTACCGTGTAATTACCGATTAATTTTTTAGTGATGTCTTGATAAGATATTTGTTTGTTTTTAGGTGTTCGGGAAACTACTAAATAATCAATATGCATTTTTTTAAGTACAAATAATATGGCCTTTGATGCACCACCAGTACCCAATACCAAAGCCTTTTTATGATGCGATTTTAAAAATGGCTTCAAGGACTCTTCAAATCCATAATAGTCTGTATTGTGGCCAATCAACTGGTTTTCATTTGTAATTTTAATAGTATTTACCGCTCCTATTTCTTTGGCAACACCATCAACCTTATCTAAAAATTGCATAATTTTTTCTTTGTAAGGTATTGTTACGTTAAACCCACTTACTTCTTCTAGATTAATTTGAGAAAAATCTTCAATAGTTTGCAAATCAAAATTTACATATCGATGATTTTCCAACTTTAATTCTTGAAATTTTTTAGTAAAATAATGTCTGGAAAACGAATAGGATATATCTTTACCTATTAATCCGAACTTTCTTTCTTTTTGCATTTTTTCCATAAAAATCTATCAATAAAACAATTGCAACTCCCAACATAATAAAAGCAATGGCTATCCAAGTTTCTGTTTCTGTAATCTTAGGAATAAATCGTTTATAGTTTTGTATAATCTTTTCTCCTTTAGAGTCTAATAAAAAATTTCCATTATCCAATTTATACACAGCACGTTTCCATGGCCATACTATACCTAAAGAACCACTTATAAATCCAATTATAATAGCAGTTACCAACTGGTGCCAACGTTTTAAAACATAAGCTAATATTTGTGAGGTAAACACCAAGCCAAAAGCCGATCCAGCACCAAAAACAGCTACAATTTTTAAATATCTAACCCTAATCGTATCTTTTAAAAATTCAAAATTGCCTTGAAAAATATCGATAATGGTTTTATATAACATATTTACCGAATCGACCAAAAGGAGTACATAATTGCCCAATAATATCAGAATAAACGAGCCCGACAACCCTGGAAGCGTCATACCAGTTACACCAATTATTCCACAAAAAAACACAAAAAACAAATTGTCATTTTCTTTGGCAGGATTCATAAAACTGATGGCTATACCAACCACAATGCCCGAAATAATACCTATAATATTTTGAGTTGACCAATCTTTAAATTGCTTACTTATATAATAAATTGAGCCGATTATCATCCCAAAAAAAGTACTCCAAACGTATAGTTCGTAATTCTTTATAAAATAATCAAGTACCTGAGAAACACTGAAGTAACTAAATATACTGCCGGCAAAAATCAAGATTAAAAATTGGGCATTGGTATAGTTGTAAAAACTCTTAAAACGACCGTTAAATAGTAATTTGAATGCTTTGGCATTCACTTTTTGGAGAGAATAGATTAATTCCTCATAAAATCCGCCCACAAAAGCAACTATACCTCCCGAAACACCGGGTACCTTATTGGCAGCCCCCATTGCTAGTCCTTTTAAAAAAAGGAAGAATTTATCTGAAACGGTTCGTTCTTTAGCCATTTAAGCAACCTTTACATTCGAGAATTTTTCCAGTCCATAAATTACTGCAATTCCAATTATTGCTAAAACACAAGCCCAAACCAATTGTGGATCGCCTTCAAAACTAAAAGGTGAAATACTTTTTTCTTCCAAAATTTTTAACTTACCATGAATCATTTCCGATGAAATCACCTCTTTCCAAGGCCAAATTTTATTTAAAGAACCAGCTATAAAGCCCGTTAAAACGGACAACGTTATACTTTTATATTTATCAAAAAGCCATTTTAACACCCTCGAAAAAGTCAATAGCCCAACAATTGCTCCGCACCCAACAATAAAAAGTGTTTTTAAATCTCTTTCGTCCAGAGCATCGATTACAGGTTTGTAAGCTCCTAACAACAACAAAATAAAACTGCCTGAAATACCAGGTAAAATCATAGCACAAATAGCCAATGCACCAGATAAAAACAAAAACCAGATGGGTGTATTGTAGGTGGCCGTTACAGGTAAAATAGTTATATAATAGGCTATTACTGCACCTATTAATAACATTATAACTTTTACAACATTCCAATTTTTTATTTGTTTTCCCACAAAAAATACACTCGCCAACACCAATCCAAAAAAGAAAGACCATAATAAAATTGGCTCATTCTCTAATAAGTACTTAATAAGTTTAGCCAATGAAAGAATACTAATACCAATTCCAAGTAAAAGAGCAATTAAAAAATTGCCATTAATTGATTTCCATGCTGCCTTTACGCCTTCCTTTCTTAAGGTTTTAACAGCATTAAAATTTACACTATTTATGGTCTCTAATAATTCTTCATAAATACCTGATATAAAGGCGATTGTTCCTCCAGAAACTCCTGGAACAACATCAGCTGCTCCCATTGCAATACCTTTAAATGTAATAGCCAAATAGTCTTTTAAACTTCTCTTCATCTATAAATAAAATTAGCCTCAAATATAGTTAAATTGTTTATAGGTATTTCTTTAAAAATGTACTCAAACTAGTTTTCAAATATTTGTACATTTGCACACTATCTAAAACCAATAGCCAAATGAATTATAGAATGACCATTATCATTCCCGTTTTTAATGAAATTGACAATTTAGATAGAATTCACAGCACGTTTACAGACTATTTTTCAAAGAGCAAAACCAAAAGCAAAGTGCTTTTTGTAGATGATGGATCAACTGATGGCAGTTTTAATAAAATTGTTGAAATCTGTAATACTAATTCTGATTTCGAATACTTAAAGTTTAAAGAAAATTGCGGATTAAGTGCTGCCATTAAAGCTGGAATTGACCATATTGACACTGAATTAATTGGGTATATTGACGCCGATTTACAGACCACACCGTATGACTTTGACATGCTATTGGCAGATATTGACAATTACCAAGCGGTAATTGGCTTTAGAGGTAAAAGAAAGGATACGTTGAACAAAAAAATACAATCACTAATTGCAAACAGTATAAGACGTGGATTGATAAACGATGGTATTATTGACACAGGTTGCCCTCTAAAGGTAATTCATACCGATGTAGCCAAAAAAATTCCATTTTTTAAAGGAATGCACCGCTTTATTCCTGCATTGATTTTATTACAAAACGGAAAAATAAAACAACTAAAAGTACAGCATTTTGAACGTATTGCAGGGCAATCTAAATTCAATATTTTTAATAGATCATTAAAAGCTTTACGCGATACTTTTGGGTATAGATGGATGCGTAGACGCTACATCAACTACACCATAGAAAAGTCAAAAATTGGCTCATGAGTGAGTGGCTTTCATACAAATACTTTGTTTATGTCATTGGTTTTTCGGCTCAAATCTTGTTTTCCGCAAGATTGTTATTACAATGGATTCAATCCGAAAGGGTAAAAAAAGTATTAACCCCTGAGTTATTTTGGCAATTGAGCCTAATTGCTTCTTTTTTATTGTTTATTTATGGTTGGTTACGTGATGATTTTGCCATTATGCTTGGACAATCTTTGACTTATTTTATTTACATCCGGAATATGCAATTGCAAGGTTCTTGGAAAAAATTGCCAAAAATTTTACGAGGTTTTTTATTGGCTTTTCCTTTTTTAATTGCTGTTTATTCTTTTAACAATAATCAAATAGATGTAGAACGTTTATTCCGCAATGAAGATATTCCTCTTAAATTGTTAATTTGGGGTAGCATTGGACAAATTATTTTTACCTTAAGGTTTGTATATCAATGGATTTATTCCGAACGCAAAAAGGAATCCTCTCTACCCTTTGGGTTTTGGATGCTCAGCCTTATCGGTTCCTTAATGATTTTAAGCTATGCAGTAATTAGAAAGGATCCTGTTTTATTCATCGGACAATTATTTGGTTTTATAATCTATAGTAGAAATATATACATACTTCTAAAGCACCAAAAATGAAGAATACTTTCAATTTCAATATCTTTTTAGCTATTGCTGCTATTGCACTGTTAATTAACATAGGATCTTATGGCGTTATTGAGAGTAGCGATGCTAGGTATGCGGAAATTGGTAGGGCAATGTATGTTTCTGGCGATTATGTGCATCCTAATCTGTTGGATGTACACCATTATCATAAACCTCCGCTAACCTATCAAATTACGGCATTAGGCTATCAAATATTTGGTATAAACCCTTTTGGAGCTCGCTTTTTTTTACAATTGGCTGTTTTATTACAGCTAGTTTTGGTTTACAGATTAACAATATTATTATTTGACAATAAAAAGACTGCTCTATGGGCAGCCATGATATATTTTAGTTTTCCATTGGTTTTAATTTCATCACGGAATTTAACTACCGATGCCTT
The DNA here is from genome assembly GCF_040538665.1 of Aureibaculum sp. 2308TA14-22. Taxonomy (NCBI): domain Bacteria; kingdom Pseudomonadati; phylum Bacteroidota; class Flavobacteriia; order Flavobacteriales; family Flavobacteriaceae; genus Aureibaculum; species Aureibaculum conchae. The sequence continues at coordinate 729,215 of NZ_JBEWXT010000001.1, read as the reverse complement.
TTTGGCAACTTTTGCCTTATTAAGTATCTTCAGCTGGGTCAAATATCGTAAAACAGGGTTTCTAAAATGGCTCTATTTTTTTACCATAAGTTTGGGGCTTGGTTTTTTAACAAAAGGTCCGGTAATTTTTATTGTACCCATAATTTTTATCCTGTTTTATAACCGTACAGAATCCCCAAAAAGAAATTTTTCTATCCATCATATTTTGGCTTGGGTAATGTTTTTAGTCATTGCCTCATCATGGTTTATCCATTTAGGAATTCAGAATCCTACTTTTGTCGATTATTTTTTAGGGAAACAAACCGCAGACCGATTCTCTAAAAATGCGTTTGGGAGGACTGAGCCTTTTTGGTATTTTTTAGCATTTGCACCCTTAGTAGGTTTACCCTGGTTTTTGGCATTACTCTATTTAATAAAAGAGCAAAAAAATAGGTTCAAGTTTAAAACATTGCATTTTACCATGCTAATGGCGGTGGTTATCCCATTAATTTTCTTTTCTATTTCTTCATCAAAGCGTATTCTTTATATTTTACCTTTATATAGTGTTTTGGCAATATTAACTGCTCATTTATTTTCTAAAATTGAAATTGAAAAAGTAAAAATAGTCAATGCTATTGTACTCGGTTTTTCAGGATTGATACTGATTGCTTTTGTAGTTGCCCCTTTTGTAGAGTTTGGGCTTGACTTCCCTTATTATTTGGCTATTGCAAGTCTAACAGTGGCGGTACTAACAATTATAATTTACAAATCAAAATCAATTGAAACAAAGTCTAAACCTGTATTTACATCCTTATTAATTGCTTTATTATTACTGATCAGTAGCTCTGTGATTTTTTCAAAAAATGAATTGAATGTTAATGGAGCGAAGCCTATTACCGAGTTTATAAAACAAGAAAACTTAAACGACAGGGATATTTTGGTTTACAACACCAGAAAACCATCTATCGCTTTTGGGCTTAACAAATCCATAATTTCACTTTACAATGGCGACGAATCCTTAAACCGGGAAACCCAATTTGAAGAAGATTTTGATTGGAAAAATTATCTAATTAACATGGAAGATGAATCTGAAATAAACTATTTAAAGCAGGTTATTGAAAAACCGACGGTTTTACTTCTTTATAAAAAGCAATTGCCAATAGAATTAAATTGGCTAAAAAGAAAATATAACTCCAAAAAAACAATGGAAAAGTGGACAATTTATTACTAATTAAGCTAAGAAGTTGCAATTAAAATTTTTACTGCTTCAAGTTCAAAAACAGAAGGGTAAACATCTTTGATTACATGGTGATAATCGTAATCTAATTTTAATGCTTTTTCTAGTAATTTCAACCCTAATTTTTCTTGTTGTGTAAGCATATATAATCCTGCCAGTCTATACTCAATTTCAGCAAAGTCATCGTATAGCTTTTGAGCCTTTAACAATACCTTTATAGCATCTTCAAACTCGCCTATAAAGTGCAAAACATCGGTCAAAGCAATAAAAATATCCAGGGCATAATCTTCCAAATCCAAACATTTCTGAAAGCCTTTGGTTGCTTCTTCAAAGAAATTCAACTTTAGGTTGATTTCTGCATAACGCATCCAGTAAATGGAATTGTTTTCGTCAATCAACAATGCTTTGTTTATAAAATATAACGCCTTTTGATAATTTTCGGTTTTAATATATAAATTGGTAAGGGCCAACCAACCTTTATCTAATAACGGATCTTCTTTTACCGTAATATTATAATATTTTAAAGCTTGTTTTGTTTTGCCCATTTGCTCATAACAATGGGCAATTCTAAGGTAGGCGAATGAAGTACCATCTTCTAAATTAATAGTTAGTTGATAGTTAGCTATTGCTTCCTCGTAACGTTTAAGTTCTTCTAAGGTTTTGGCTTTTTCGAGATATGCACCAATAAAATACTCATCAATTAAAATAGAATAGTCAAAAGCGTTCAAGGCTTCTAAAAAATTCTCGACCATATAATATTGCCGACCCAATTGATGCCAAGCAATTTCACTATAGGGATCTTTTTCAATATAATCGATTAAATAGTCGATAGCTTCTTTATGCTTATCTTGCATATCAAAGCAATAAATTACATTGTATAATGAAGAATAATCATCAAATTCAACATCTAAACATTTTGCAAAATTCAATCTGGCAGTGTCAAAATCCTCTAAATACAAATACTCCATACCTATCATTGAATAAATATCTGCTTCGTCTTCGGTACATAAAAGTGCTTGATTTAAAGCAATAATTGCTTCTTTATGCTTGTCTTTTTTTGATAACAATGTAGCTTTATGAAGAAATACCTGATCGTTTTGCGGTTCCAGCTCTTCCAGCTCATTTAACAATTGTTCCGCTTTGTTCAATTTATCTTCGTACAAAAACACTTCAACACAAGCCAATTTTAAAGCTATAGAAGCAGGGTGTTGTCTCAAGCCCAAGTCTAAGGCTTTTTTAGCTAAAGACATTTTACCTACATTCATATAATGTATAATAATTTCTTCAAATTCGGTTGAATCGAAAAAATATACACTATTGGTTTTTAACATGGATTCAAATTTTGATAATGGAATTTCATCATCATTTTGAAAAGAGTGCATATAATCAGGTTTTCTTACGAATTTAAAATTAATGCAATCTCTTTTTTTATTAAGCTGATAGCCCAAATGTTGTTAACAAATTAATTAACACGTTATAAACCGTTTTATTTATTAAAAAAAGATGTATTTTTGCACTACAATCAAAGGTTTGCACTGCTATAATGGCAAAGAAGACATTACTTAACGCTAAAGATATTCACATTATCCTTCATCGCTTGGCATGTCAACTTATTGAAAACCATAACGATTTTAAGAATACTGTTTTGATTGGTCTCCAGCCCAGAGGTATTTTTCTTGCCAAAAGATTAACTGAAATTTTACAGAAGGATTATAACATTTCAAATATAAAACTCGGCCAGTTGGACATTACGTTTTATCGTGACGATTTTAGACGAAGAGACGCACCTTTGGCTGCTAGTAATACAACAATTGATTTTATTGTAGAGGATAAAAATGTAGTTATTATTGATGATGTGCTATTTTCTGGAAGAAGTGTTAGATCTGCTTTGACTGCACTTCAATCTTTCGGAAGGCCTGAATCTATTGAGCTATTGGTATTGATCGACAGGAGATTTAGTCGTCATTTACCAATTCAACCGAATTATAAAGGCAGACAAGTTGATGTTATCAATTCAGAAAAAGTAAAAGTTTCTTGGCTAGAAAATGATAAAAAAGATGCCGTTTATTTATTAAGCAATAATTAAAATGAAAGCGTTAAGCACAGACCATTTATTAGGAATCAAATATCTTAAAAAAGAAGATATTGATCTAATTTTTGAAACTGCAGACCATTTTAAAGAAGTGATTAATAGACCCATAAAGAAAGTACCTTCGTTAAGAGATATTACCATTGCCAATTTGTTTTTTGAAAACAGTACTAGAACAAAATTGTCTTTTGAACTGGCCGAAAAAAGACTTTCGGCAGATATAATTAATTTTTCTGCAAGTCAGTCCTCGGTAAAAAAAGGAGAAACATTAATAGATACCGTAAATAATATCCTTTCTATGAAAGTTGATATTGTTATAATGCGGCATCCAAATGTTGGTGCGGGCGTTTTTTTATCAAAACACGTAGATGCAAGAATTATAAATGCAGGTGACGGAGCACATGAACATCCAACACAGGCCTTATTGGACAGTTATTCGATTAAAGAAGAATTAGGTACTGTCAAAGGAAAAAAAGTTGTAATCATCGGCGATATTTTGCACTCAAGAGTTGCGTTGTCAAATATTTTCGCTTTACAACTACAAGGTGCAAAAGTTAAAGTTTGTGGTCCAACAACATTAATTCCAAAACACATTACAAGTTTAGGCGTAGAAGTTGAAACCAATCTGAAAAAAGCGTTGGCTTGGTGCGATGTTGCTAATGTTTTGCGTGTACAGCACGAACGGATGGATATTAATTATTTTCCATCAATTAGAGAGTATACACAGCTTTTTGGTATTAACAAAGAACTATTGAACAGCCTTGGCAAGAAAATTGTGATAATGCACCCAGGTCCGATAAATAGAGGTGTTGAAATTACGAGTGATGTTGCGGACTCAAATCAGTCCATTATTTTAAATCAGGTAGAAAACGGAGTAGCCATTAGAATGGCAGTTATCTATTTATTAGCACAACAAATAAAAAAATGAGTATAGAAAAAACGGATTTAGCAACTGTTTTCAGAAATGAAAAATTATCATTTGATGATTTTTTTTCGGATTTCTCAAAAAAATATATTAATTTTAAAAACGAGAATATTATTCTTGATTTTTCTATGACTAAAGGGGTAGATATAGAAAATATCTTATTATTTTTGCCAATTGTAGAACAGCATAGAAATAATGGCATGTCTTTTGTTATTATTTTAAATGAGATTGAGGCAGACAACTTCCCCGACGAAATAATTGCTGTACCTACACTAGTTGAAGCTAGGGATATAGTAGAAATGGAAAATATTGAAAGAGATTTAGGATTTTAATCCTAAACATTACACTAAATTATGGGAAAAACTTTAAATAGCTTATGGTAAAAAAACTACTCTTATTTATTTTATTGGTTTCATTTTCTTCAGCGGTTGTAGCACAACAGCAAGAAAAAAGCGGCTCTACCCCAGATTCGGTTACTGTCGTAAAAGAAATTGTTGCCTCACCAAATCCTTTTAGCGTTACAACGAAAATTAAATTCAAAGCAGTTGCTGTTTTTGAAATAGAATTTTCGGTAAAAGACCTAATAGGCAATGTGGTATATTCACAAAAATACACCACTAAAGTTGGTGCCAATTCTATTCCGTTCTACCGAGACAAGCTAGATTCAGGAATTTATATTTATTCAATTAAAACCAATACCGAAATTAAATCGAAACGGATTGTTATTAAATGAGTATAAGCTTGACCATATTAGGTTGCCATTCGGCTACGCCGAGAACTTTTGCTCATCCAACGTCACAGTATTTAGAAATTAATAATAGGCGGTTTTTAATTGATTGTGGTGAAGGGACACAGGTGCAACTTAGAAAGTACAAAATCAAGTTCTCTACTATAGACAACATTTTTATCTCACATTTACACGGAGATCATTTTTTTGGTTTAATTGGGCTTATTTCAACCTTTGGACTTTTAAATCGTAAAAACGATTTGCATATTTATGCTCCAATTGGACTCAAGGAAATTATAACCTTACAATTGCGGACAAGCAATTCTTGGCCACAGTTTGACATTGTCTATCATGAACTTCAAAGCGATAAAAGCGAACTTATTTTTGAAGACGATGAGGTGGAAGTATATACTATTCCTCTAGAGCATCGCGTTTATACCAATGGTTTTTTATTTAAAGAAAAAATCGGGGAACGAAAACTGAATATTGAAGCAATTAAAGAAAATTCTGAAATTGAAATTTGCGATTATCAAAACTTAAAAGATGGTAAAGATTTTATAAAAGATGATGGGCAAGTTATTGAAAACCATAAACTTACATTTAATCCTAATAAATCTTTGAGCTATGCTTTTTGTAGCGACACCGTTTACAAGCCAGAGATTACTTCAATAATAAAAAATGTGGACTTGCTTTACCATGAAGCTACTTTTTTAAAGGACAGGCAAGAAACCGCACTTACCACTAAACACTCTACTGCTGAAGAAGCTGGCAAAATTGCAAGAAAAGCGAATGTGGGACAATTGATACTTGGTCATTATTCGAGTAGATATAATGATATTGAACTTTTTAAACAAGAAGCTAAAACTGTTTTCGAAAATGTAATTCTTGCTAAAGCAGGTAAGATAATTAAAATAGACAGTAAAGTACCTGATGAATTGATAATTGCTCATCAAAATTAATACTCATCTATCGACAGTAAGACTAACGTACAAGCTATTTCTGCTTCAATATTGTTTTTATTTAGCAATTTGACAAGCTCTGGATTTTCTGTACCCGGATTAAAAATAACACGCTTGGGTTGTAATGAAATAATATAATCGTAATACTCCGCTTGTCGTTCAGGGTTCAAATACAATGTAACAGTGTCAATATCTTTGTATGGAGGTTTACCGGTTTCAATTCTCACTATACCAATTAACCCCTGCTTTGAGCCTATTGCTTTAACCTCATAATTCTTATCAAGTAATCTTTTTATCGCTATGTAAGCGTATCTGCTGGGTTTGATTGAAGCACCTATTACTAATGTTTTTTTACTCATAGTTATTTTTGACGTATAGTTTTAAAATTACGGTAAAAGGTAATCATTTTTTATGATTTTAAAAAACAATAAAGTAAGATTAATTCAATATTTAGTCACAAAACTTTCATTAACTCCATTTTTTTTATGATATTGCAACATAAAAATTAAAAAATCAACTCCTTTTATTATGAATAAAAAGTTACTAAGTTTACTATTATTTCTGACTCCAATAGCAATATTTGCCCAAGAAAAAGGGCTAGACGAACGTATTAACGATTGGTTTATGCCCAAGGCCGTTTGGTGGGAAAATTTGGTTTTAACTACCGTACCCATTGGTGAATACAATGTCCCTTTTGTGGTAATCCTTTTAGTGTTGGGTGCTTCATTTTTTACTATCTATTTTAAATTTCCAAGTATTACTAAATTTCCATTAGCCATTAATACGGTTAGAGGAAAATATGATGAAATTGAAAATAGAGGTGTCGAAAAAACTGACATGGATTTAGTTGACGGTGATATACCAAATACAATTAGAGATGAAGGTAATCATGGAGAGGTTTCGCATTTTCAAGCATTGGCAACAGCTGTTTCTGGTACAGTTGGTTTAGGTAATATAGCTGGTGTTGCAGTAGCAATTGCACTAGGTGGTCCAGGTGCAACTTTCTGGATGATAGTTTGTGGTTTGATAGGAATGTCAACAAAATTTGTGGAGTGTACCCTTGGTGTAAAATATAGAGATGTAGATGCTGATGGAACTGTACACGGTGGACCAATGTATTACTTATCAAAAGCACTTAAAGAAAAGAAAATGGGTGGTTTAGGAAAAGTACTCGGTGGTCTTTTTGCTATCTTATGTGTTGGTGCTTCTTTTGGTGGTGGTAATGCTTTCCAATCTAATCAAGCAACAGTACAACTTTCTTCATTAATGGGACTTGAAGGTGGAGCTACAGGATTTATTATAGGAATTATCTTAGCAGTTCTTGTAGGTATTGTAATTATTGGTGGTATTAAAAGAATTGCTAGTATTACGGAAAAAATTGTTCCCTTTATGGCGGGTATATATGTATTGGCCGCTTTAATTATAATATTTGCTAACTATCAATATATTGATGATGCCTTTGGATTAATTTTTAATGGTGCATTCACACCAATGGCTGGTGTAGGTGGTTTTATTGGAGTACTTATTGTTGGTTTTCAGCGTGCTGCTTTTTCAAATGAAGCTGGTGCTGGTTCTGCAGCGATTGCTCACTCGGCCGTTAAAACTAATTATGCAGCTTCGGAAGGTGTTGTTGCTCTTTTAGAACCTTTTATTGATACTGTTGTTATTTGTACAATGACAGCATTAGTAATTATCTTTTTTAATATTGATGGGGCTAACATGCAAAGTGTTTTTGCCTATGGTGCTGTTGATGGTAGTAATGTAATTTTAAATGGTACGGGTGAAAGCTTAGGGGGTGTTGATTTAACATCTAGAGCTTTTGATGCCGTTATACCTCACTTTTCTTATGTACTAACCATTGCCATTGTATTATTTGCATTTTCTACAATGATATCTTGGTCCTATTACGGATTGCAATCATGGAAGTATCTTTTTGGAAAAGGTAAAACTGCTGATATTGTTTACAAAATATTATTCTTAGTATTTGTTGTTATTGGTGCTGCTGCTACTTTAGATGCCGTTATAAAATTCTCTGATGCAATGATATTAGCTTTAGTTTTTCCAAATATGATTGGACTATTACTGCTGTTCCCTAGAGTAAAAGAAGAATTGAAAAAGTATGTAGGTGCAATAAAAGCTGATAAGGCTAGTTAATTTATAAAATCAAGTAAATATGAAATCCCATTTCTGGTTTAATAAAAGCCAACGGAATGGGATTTTCTTTTTGGCCTTAATCATTATTCTCTTGCAACTTATTTATTTTTTTGTCATTCCAATGCTTGGAAATGATACTGCTCCCAATGAAATTGAAATCAGTAAAATACAAGAAAAGATTGATTCTTTAAAGCAAATTAAGATAGTAGAGAATGAGGAAAAATCAATTCCAAAAATTTACCCATTCAACCCAAGTTTTATAACCGATTTTAAAGGCTATCAGTTAGGTATGACCACTGAAGAAATCGATAGGATTTTAAAACACAGGGCTGATGGAAAATTTGTAAACTCCGCAAAAGAGTTTCAAGAAATCACAAAAATTTCGGACAGTTTATTGGATGTAATTTCTCCGTATTTTAAATTTCCAGATTGGGTAACAAACCCTAAAAAGAACTCAAAAAAATGGGAGAATAATATGTTTCAGGCTCAAGAAAAAAGTAATAAACCGACAACTAAAGCACCTGAAAAACCAGTTGAAATTCGCGATTTGAACACAGCTACTGCAGAAGAATTACAATCTATTAATGGAATAGGTGAAAAGCTGTCGCAACGTATTGTTAGCTATAGAACCAAGTTAGGCGGATTTTCAATAAACCAACAATTGTACGAAGTGTATTATCTGGATAAAGAAATAGCCGATAAAGTGTTGGCAAAATATAAAGTACTTTCCAACCCAACTATCAAAAAAATAAATGTAAATACCGCCTCTTTCAAAGAAGTACTATCAATCATTTACATTGATTACGAGTTAACAAAAAAGATATTTGAATATCGTGACGAAGTTGCTGAAATTCAATCGTTGGAAGAACTCAAAAAAATACCCGACTTTCCCTTAGATAAATTTGATAGAATAGCGTTATATTTGGAAGCTCGTTAATCGGTTTTAGATAGACGTTTATTGAATCCCGATTAAACAGTTAAACAATTACACGATTATACTTTTATGATGAATTTTGAATATTCTGAAGAACAAAAACATATAGCTGAAGCAGCCAAAGAATTTGCTGAGAAATATATCCGTCCATATATAATGGAATGGGACGAGGCTCAAACCTTTCCTATTTCCCTATTTAAAAAAGCGGGTGAAATGGGCTTTATGAGCGTTTTTATTCCCGAAGAGTACGGTGGGTCAGGTTTTGGCTACCATGAATACATTGCCATAATCGAAGAAATCTCCAAGGTAGATCCTTCTATTGGTTTATCGGTTGCCGCACATAATTCACTGTGCAGTGGCCATATTTATTATTTTGGTAACGAAGCCCAAAAGAAAAAGTGGTTGCCCAAATTAGCTTCAGCCGAATGGATTGGTGCATGGGGACTTACCGAACACAATACAGGCTCTGATGCCGGCGGCATGAACACTACCGCAACCAAAGATGGCGATTATTACGTACTAAACGGAGCAAAAAACTTTATAACACACGGTATTAGCGGAGATGTAGCCGTAGTAATTGCCAGAACTGGCGAAAAAGGAGATAGCCACGGAATGTCAGCCTTTGTTATAGAAAAAGGTACAAAAGGGTTTACATCGGGTAAAAAAGAAGATAAATTAGGTATGCGAGCTTCAGAAACCGCAGAACTTATTTTTGACAATTGTCGTGTACACAAAGACAAATTGTTGGGCAATGAGGGTGATGGATTTATACAGGCCTTAAAAGTGTTGGATGGAGGTAGAATATCAATCGGAGCTTTAAGCTTAGGCATTGCCAAAGGATCTTATGAAGCCTCCTTAAAATACTCAAAAGAACGTGTTCAGTTTGGAAAGCCCATAAGCAAGTTTCAGGGCATTTCTTTTAAATTAGCAGATATGGCCACGGAAATAGAAGCCTCAGAACTCCTGTTACATAAAGCGGCTTCGTTAAAAAATGCAGGAAAAAGTGTTACAACAGCTGGTGCTATGGCAAAAATGTACGCTTCGGAAGTGTGTGTAAAAGCTGCCAATGAAGCGGTTCAAATTCATGGTGGTTATGGTTACAGCAAAGAATTTCCGGTAGAAAAATTTTATAGAGATTCAAAACTTTGTACTATTGGCGAAGGCACCACAGAAATTCAAAAGGTGGTTATTGCGAGGAATATATTGAAATAGTGCTGTTAAATTGTGGATTTATTCAATTGTGTAGTTGTTGAAGATTTAAGTTCATAAAGTTTTTATTTAAAAAATGACGAATGATTGAGAATAAAACTTTCAAAAAAGTAAATTACACCAAAGAACCCTTACCGAAAGACGAATATGTAGCGTGTACATTTAGAGATTGTATTTTTAGTTATTCCGATTTATCATCAATTACGTTTGAAGATTGCGAATTTTTTGATTGCGATTTAAGTTCCGCTAAAATTTACGATACCGTTTTTAATGAAGTGCAGTTTAAAAACTGTAAATTATTGGGTTTGGCCTTTGATAAAGCTGATAAGTTTACCTGTATGGTGAGTTTTGAAGGCTGTCAATTAAACTTCTCCTCTTTCTATAACCGAACATTCCGAAACCCAAAATTTATTGATTGTAACTTACAAGAAGTTGATTTTACACAAGCCGATGTAAGCGATGGGAATTTTAGCAATTGCAACTTTGAAAATGCAATTTTTGACCAAACCAATATTGAAAGAGCTGATTTTACTACAGCCTATAATTATGCCCTAAACCCTGAACAAAACTATATTAAAGGAGCTAAATTTTCTAATGATGGGCTAATTGGGTTATTACAGCAGTATGGGATTGTGGTGGAGTAAGTTTATTTTTATGAACTACCAAAACATAAAAAATAATCCTCCTAAAATGCTCAATAAAGAATAAGAAAGTAAAATAGTTATTGGTGTTTTTTGAACTAGAAATGCTTTCTCAATTTCTTTCGGATTATAATATACTTTAACTTCTTTGCCTATTATATACTTTTCAGCTAAGCTTTTTTTAAATTTATTGGTTAAAAACCACTTATTAAAATTCAAATAATATAATCTATCAGAAACATAAGTACAATTCTCAATTTCGAATTCAAAAATAACTTTGTTCGTGTAGGCTATTTCTGTTGAATCTCCGTAATCATCTAAATCAATTGAATATCGCTTTACTTTTTTCGATAAATTAGAAACTAATATTTTTCCATTAATAGAGTTCCAAGTATTTATTTTGTAATTAATATAAATACTAAGAAATAATAAATACAGGAAAATTATTCCTGTAAGAATGAGTACTGCTCCAATAGTTAATTCAAATAAATTATTGCTCATAAATAATTTTATTGCTCCAACCCCATTTCCCCTGCTTTTTTTAACATAAACTGATACGCCTCATCATACTCATTTTTAATTTCGCCTTCTAAAATGGCTTCTTTTATCGCTTCTTTTAAGGTGCCTATTTCTCGGCACGGTTTTAGGTTAAAGGTTTCCATAATTAGTTCTCCCGTAATGGGCGGTTGAAAATTACGGACTTGGTCGCGTTCTTCAACATCAGCAATTTTTTCGCGTACCCTTTTAAAATTATTGAGGTATTGTTTTTTCTTTTTTGGGTTTTGTGTAGTAATGTCGGCTTCGCAATGGGTCATTAAATCGTCAATGTCTTCGCCAGCATCAAAAATTAAACGTCTAACGGCAGAATCCGTTACATCTTCGGCTAAAATGACTGGTCTAGAACTTAATAACACCAATTTCTGAACGTATTTCATTTTTTCATTCAATGGCATTTTTAAACGTTTAAATAGTTTATACACCATTTTTGAGCCCACAAATTCATGACCGTGAAACGTCCAACCCAGCTTTTTATCAAAACGTTTTGTGGGAGCTTTACCAATATCGTGCAACAGTGCTGTCCATCGTAACCATAGGTTATCGGTATGTTCCGAAATATTATCTACAACCTGCAACGTATGGTAAAAATTGTCTTTATGGCGTTGTCCTTTCTCCTCAGCTACCCCTTTTAAAGCAGTCAGTTCGGGCAAGAAACGCTGTAACAAGTTTGTCTTTTCCAACAATTTAAACCCAATAGAGGGTTTTTTGGATAATAAAATTTTATGCAACTCATCAACAATTCGCTCTTTGGTAATAATGTCGATTCTATGAGCATTTTTAGTAATGGCATTTAAAGAATTTTGCTCAATGGTAAAATTCAGTTGTGTAGCAAATCTAATTGCCCTCATCATCCGTAACGGATCATCGGAATAAGTAATATCAGGATCTAAAGGCGTTTTTATAATTCCGCTTTCCAAATCTTCTGTCCCGTTAAACGGATCTAACAAATCACCATAATTATCTTTATTTAAACTCAATGCCATGGCATTTATGGTAAAATCACGTCGGTTTTGGTCGTCTTGCAAGGTGCCTTCTTCTACCACAGGATTTCTACTCTCTTTGGCATACGATTCTTTGCGTGCACCAACAAATTCCACCTCAACATCTTCAAATCGAAGCATTGCTGTACCATAGGTTTTAAAAATTTGAATTTTTGGATTATTCGGCACTAATTCTGCCACCTTTTTTGCCAGCTCAATACCACTGCCAACAGTAACAATATCTATGTCTTTTGCTCCGCTGTTCCGTTCCAATAAAAAATCACGTACAAAACCACCAATCACGTAGCTCTCCAGACCCAATGATTGGGATGCTTTAGAAATTATTTCAAAAATTTCTGATGTAATGGCGTGTTTATAATTGCTCAATTTCTTTTTTATTTAAATTCATGCAGCAATAAATGAGATTCTTCGTTTCGCTTTACTACACTCTGAATGACAAGGTTGTAAATTATCACTCTCGAATAATTTGCAATATCCCATCTTCCAAAATTCTAATAATTCTAGAAGGTTTGTCCATTGTTTTATCGCGATCCAAATTTACCACATAATCAACGGCATCCAAAACGGATTTATCAATTTCTTTAAAAGATTGGGGTGTAGACATTCCGCTAATATTTGCCGAAGTGGAAACGATTGGCTTACCAAATTTAGCAATCAATTTTTGACAGAACTCGTGCTGTACAATTCTTATGGCAACGGTATTATCATTGGCAAAAACATTTTTAGCCAACCCAATTGGGTTTTTGTAAATAATTGTAGTAGGTTTTTTTGAATCCTTTAGCATTTCTAAAACCTTATTAGGAATGGTTTCTACATAGTTCTTCAACATTTCCAAACTATCAACCAAGATGACCAAACTTTTACTTTCGCTGCGTTTTTTTATTTTAAATATTTTCGAAACCGCTTCTTCATTAGTAGCATCACAGCCTATTCCCCAAACGGTATCAGTTGGGTAAAGTAAGACTTCACCTTTATCTAGTATTTTCAGTGCAGTATCAACTTCGTTGTTTACCATTAAATTCAAGGAAAGTATTATTTACTATTTGTTAAAAATTACACAGCTACATCATATTCGCGTAACGCATCGTTCAATGAAGTTTTCTTATTGGTACTTTCTTTTCTTTTACCAATAATAAGTGCACAAGGTACATTATAATCTCCTGCCTTAAACGATTTGGTATAACTACCGGGTATAACTACAGATCCTGCAGGAACAACACCTTTTGTAATGACAGGTTCATCACCAGTTACATCAATAATTTTTGTACTCATTGTCAATACTACATTAGCACCTAAAACGGCCTCCTTCTCTACCCTTACACCCTCTACAACTATACATCTAGAACCTATAAAACAATTATCTTCAATAATTACTGGAGCTGCTTGTAACGGTTCCAAAACGCCACCAATACCAACGCCACCGCTTAAGTGTACATTTTTTCCAATTTGAGCACAACTACCCACTGTGGCCCAAGTATCGACCATAGTGCCTTCATCTACATAAGCTCCGATATTCACATAGCTGGGCATTAAAATAGTACCGCTAGATATGTAAGCTCCATGACGTGCAACTGCATGTGGCACAACTCGAATCCCTTTTTCTTGATAACCACTTTTTAAAGGAATTTTATCGTGATATTCAAAAATACCGGCTTCCAACACTTCCATTTTTTGTATAGGAAAATACAGTACCACTGCTTTTTTAACCCACTCGTTTACTTGCCACCCTGAAGCTATAGGCTCTGCAACACGTAATTTACCTTTATCCAATAAAGTAATTACCTCTCTAATAATTTGTTGAGTGGATTCCTTTTTTAACAATTCACGGTTATCCCATGCCGCTTCAATATGTAGTTGTAATTCGGTCATTTTTCGTATTCAATAGTTAATATTATCTCTAAAAATTAGCAACAAATATAATTGCTCTAATTAATATGAACCCAAAATTTATCAAATTATAACAGAAAAGTTATTTTTGCATAAAATTTAACCTTTAGTATGGCTCGCATTTTAGCAATAGATTATGGTAAAAAAAGAACGGGAATTGCAGTTACCGATGAATTGCAACTCATCGCTTCTGGTCTTACCACTGTTGCAACGCATGAATTTTTTGACTTTTTGGCTGATTACCTCAGCACAGAAAAAGTCGAACTTTTTTTGATTGGCGAACCCAAACAGATGAATAATCAGGTATCGGAAAGTGAGGCCTTAATTATCCCATTTATCAATAGGTTAATAAAATTATATCCTGAAATTCCGATAAAGAGAATTGATGAACGTTTTACTTCAAAAATGGCTTTTCAGACTATGATTGATAGTGGCCTCAAAAAAAAACAACGTCAAAACAAAGCATTAATTGACGAAATCAGTGCCACAATTATTTTACAATCGTATCTTTACAGCCTTAAAAATTAAATTTACAAATGGTATTACCCATAGTAGCTTACGGAGATCCTGTTTTGCGAAAAGTAGGAGTTGAAATAGACAAAGATTACCCAAATCTTAGTGAATTGATTGAAAACATGAAAGAAACCATGAAAAACGCTCGTGGTGTAGGTTTAGCAGCTCCTCAAATTGGAAAAGCCATTCGCCTTTTTCTTGTGGACACTTCTCCATTTAGTGAAGACGACGAATTACCTAAAGAAGAACAAGAGTTTTTAAAAAGTTTTAAAAAAGTATTTATAAATGCCAAAATCACTACAGAAGAAGGTAATGAATGGGCATTTACCGAAGGCTGTTTGAGTATTCCCAATATTAACGAAGATGTTTTTAGAAATGAAAAATTGACAATTGAGTATTTTGATGAAAATTTTAAAAAACATACTGAAAACCTTAACGGATTAGCCGCCAGAGTTGTGCAGCACGAATATGACCATATTGAAGGTATTTTATTTACGGATAAACTGTCATCACTAAAGAAAAGATTATTAAAAAAGAAATTAACCAACATAAGCAAAGGAAAAATTGATGTTGATTACAGAATGAAGTTTCCTAAAAAATAAAATTTATGACCTTAGAGAAAATTGTCGCAATAGCCGGTAAACCCGGATTATATGAAATTGTATCGCAAACCAAAGGCGGATTGCTGGTACAATCTTTAACAGACAAAAAAAGAATGCCGGTAAATGCCATGCAGAATGTAAGTGTGCTAAACGATATTGCCATTTATACTTACGAAGATGAAATGCCTTTACGAAATGTGTTAAAAAACATGGGAGAAAAATTAGGCAATAAAGAGGCATTGAGCCACAAAGAAAGTAATGATAAATTGAAAGCTTTTTTTAGTGAAGTATTGCCAAACTATGACGAGGAAAGAGTTTACGCTTCAAATATTAAAAAAGTTGTTCAATGGTATAATGTATTAGCTACCAATAAATTTGATTTTTCTTCGATTAAAGAGGAAAGTGAAGAGGAGGAATAAGCCCTTCCCTAGCCCTCCCCTTAAGGGAGGGAACTTGTAATGTGAATATAAAAAGTTTAATCTAATTCTAAAATGAAGTTCCGATGATTTCCCCTGAGGGGAAATGCCCGAAGGGCAAAGGGGCTTTACCAATACACCAATTTTGCCCAGAAAAGAACATTTAGCAGCTTTTAACCGTCTATTGGACATTATGGACGAGTTGCGTGAAAAATGTCCTTGGGACAAAAAGCAAACCCTGCAATCCTTACGGCATTTGACCATAGAGGAAACCTACGAACTGGGCGATGCCATACTCGATAACGACCTACAAGAAATAAAAAAAGAGTTAGGCGATTTGTTGCTTCACATTGTTTTT
Organism: Aureibaculum sp. 2308TA14-22; assembly: GCF_040538665.1. NCBI lineage: Bacteria > Pseudomonadati > Bacteroidota > Flavobacteriia > Flavobacteriales > Flavobacteriaceae > Aureibaculum > Aureibaculum conchae. The sequence goes on along the minus strand of NZ_JBEWXT010000001.1, from coordinate 713,026 downwards.
TACGCAAAAATTGGATCCGAATCCAACGACTTTGACATTGCCGATGTTGCCAATACCATTTCTGAAAAATTAATTAGCAGACACCCTCATATTTATGGTGATATTGATGTGAAAAATGAAGAAGAAGTCAAACAAAATTGGGAAAAACTAAAACTAAAAGAAGGTAAAAAAAGTGTTTTGGAGGGTGTTCCTAAAAGCTTACCTGCTTTAGTAAAAGCCAATAGGATTCAAGATAAAGTTGCCGGAGTTGGTTTTGATTGGGAAGAACCGCATCAGGTTTTTGATAAAGTAAAAGAAGAAATTTTAGAACTGGAATCTGAAATTAAAAAAGGGAATACAGAAACTATTGAAAGTGAATTTGGCGATGTGCTTTTCTCGCTAATTAATTATGCCAGATTTATCAAGGTAAATCCTGAAAATGCACTTGAAAAAACAAATAAAAAATTTATTAAACGTTTTCAGTTTTTAGAAGAAGCCGCTAAAAAAGAAGGTAAAGTGCTTTCTGAAATGACCTTGGCAGAAATGGATGTACATTGGAATAATTCAAAAAGATTGTTCAAATAACTATAACTTAACCACCTCAAAAACAATTCCCTGATAAGGATTATCATTTCCAGCTTCATAAAAACATCCTAAATTACCATTAGAAAGTAAAGTTAAATCAGAATAGGCAGATGGGCCAGAAAATAAGATATTAACAACTGACCACGTTTTCCCGTTGTCTAAACTCTTTTTGAGTGTCATTTTTTCACGTTTGTCTTCACTAGCAGGGTTTAAAAAATACAACACCGTTTTCTTTTTATCGGTCACTTTTAACATACTTGCTTGGCAAATAGGCTCTATTAAATTAGCATCTGGGTAAATGTTACCCCAAGTCAAACCACCGTCTTTGCTTATGGCAACTTTTCGCGTTTTTTGAGTACGATCGTAATTCCGCATGTTCAACATCAAATTGCCATTGGGCAACTCGGCTATGGTGCATTCATTTACTTGGTCTTGAGGTGTGCTGCCACCTAATTTCCATGTCATACCGTGGTCGTCGGAATAAATAATATGCGAATAGTATTTTTTGGTTTCTGCCTCAATATGGTCACAAGGAATAATTAGCCTCCCTTTATTTTTACCATGCTCTAGCTGAATGCCGTGCACCGGACCTGTGGCGTACCAGGTCCAATTCTCTTTTTTAACCGATGTCGTAATTTCTTTTGGGGTTGTCCAGCTTTTCCCATCATCTGTGGAACTCAATGAGAAAATCCGTCGTGTGTCTTTGCTTGTCCCTGCTATAATTTCACTTTCATGGTCTTCGCCTAAATTCCAAGTTGACAATAAATGTACAGCTCCTGTCATTTTATCAACCACTGGAGCGGGATTCCCGCAAACATTATTACCATCATCCCAAATTACCATTAATTTGCTCCAAGTTTTACCATTATCTTCTGAACGTTTCATCACCAAATCAATATTTCCTGTATCTGAACAACCATTTTTTCTTCCTTCTGCAAAAGCCAATATTGTGCCTTTATTGATCGTTACAATGGCGGGAATTCTAAAGCAATTATAACCTTCCGTTCCGCTTTTGAATAGGTAGTTTAAATCTTTAGTAGTACTTATTTCATTAGTTGTTTCTTGACCCCAAGAAGTTGAAATTAGTAAAGAAAGTAAACATAGGGTGATAATGGTTTTATGTGATATATTCATTTTATTATTTTATGAAATGACTTCCCTTTTGATGTTTGGAATTGACATTTAATTTATGTTCTACTTCAATATCATTTGGCCATTTTTTATGGAGTGACAAGTCTAATGTATAAGTGAGGTTATATTCATCCAAAATTTTATCTAATTTTTCTTTATTGGTTTTGGCTACTTTCAAATTTCGGCGATAAAGATTTACAGGAGCAACTGCAAAAACTATGAGGCCAATCCCTATTAGAACTATAAAAACCATTGGCATTAAAGCCTCAGCCCTTACTCCACCTCTGTGAGTTAGTAATTTAATCCCAAAAATATCTAATAAATAACTTCCAAAAAAAACAACACACAAACCAATTAAAAGAAAAATAACCAAATGCCCTATGGTATCTACTTTTGTTCTCTCAACTAAGCGAAGTTCAACATTTTTTTCTAAAATACTGTCTTCCAAAGCGTTTCCGAATTTAATCAGATTACAAGTTTTTTCAAAATCAGGTTTCTTATCCGTCAAGCCACAATACACCCCATTTTCAAAATTATGTTTTTGGTTTTCGCACAAAAGACAGTGTTCGGTTTTTTTAATCATAATAGTAGTTATCAAAAATAATCAAAAAATAATTTTAAATTTATTTCTATTAACTTTGAATTTCAAATCCGAAACATGTAACACATGATAATAAAAGATATTACTAATTACCTAGAAGAACTTGCTCCTTTGCAGTATGCCGAAGATTTTGATAATGTTGGACTTTTAGTTGGCCATTATCAAACTGAAGTTACAGGGGTTTTGGTTACTTTAGATACGTTGGAAACTGTAGTTGATGAGGCCATTGAAAAAAAGTGTAATCTTATTGTAAGTTTTCATCCGATTATTTTTTCGGGATTAAAAAAGATAAATGGTAATAATTATGTGGAACGCGTAGTACTCAAAGCCATCAAAAATAACATTGCCATTTACAGCATGCATACCGCATTAGATAATTCCATTAAAGGTGTTTCAGCAATGATGGCCGAAAAATTGAATTTACAAAACACAGAAATATTGCTACCAAAATCAGGATTTATCAAAAAACTGACTACTTATGTACCAGATCAGGTGGCAGACAGGGTACGTAGGGCTTTATTTGAAGCGGGTGCTGGTGCCATTGGAAATTATGACAACTGTAGTTATAACATTCGTGGATTAGGTACGTACAAAGGAAACGAAAAATCAAATCCTGCACTTGGCAAAAAAGGAGTATTACAACAAGAAAAAGAAACTTTTATCAGTGTTGTTTTTGAAAAACATTTAGAAAATGCTGTAGTAAAAGCACTCTTTAAAAATCATCCTTATGAAGAAGTGGCTTATGATGTAATTACTACCGATAATAGTCACCAAAATATTGGCATGGGAATGGTCGGTGAGCTACCCGAACCTACAAATGAAAATAATTTTTTGTCATTATTAAAAGACACTTTTCATCTAAAAGCAATACGACATTCTAATTTACTGGATAAACCTATTAAAAAAGTGGCCGTTTTAGGCGGTTCTGGCAGTTTTGCTATTGAAGCTGCTAAACGCTCAAATGCCGACTGTTATGTTTCGGCTGATTTTAAGTATCACGATTTTTACAAAGCTGAAAATCAAATCGTTTTAGCTGATATTGGTCATTATGAAAGTGAACAGTTCACAAAAAACCTATTGGTAGATTATCTTACAAAAAAATTCCGTAATTTTGCAGTCGTTTTATCAGGAATAAATACAAATCCTATCAATTACATATAACAAATGGCAAAAAAAGAATTAACCGTAGAAGATAAATTAAGAGCTTTATACGATTTACAATTGATTGATTCTAGAATTGATGAAATTAAGAGTACACGTGGTGAATTACCATTGGAAGTTGAAGATTTAGAAGATGAAATTGAAGGTTTAAATACGAGGTTAAACAACTTCAATAATGAAATTGAAAACCTAGAAACCAGTATTAAAAACAGAAAAAACACAATTGAAGAAGCAAAAGCTTTAATTAAGAAATACACTACGCAGCAAAAAAACGTAAGAAATAATAGAGAGTTTGATTCTATTAGCAAAGAAATTGAATTTCAAGAACTTGAAATAGAATTGGCAGAAAAACACATCAAAGAATTTTCTGCAAAAATTGAGCAAAAAAACGAAATAATTGATGCTGCTAAAGAAAAACTGAAAGATAAAGAGACCCATCTTAAACATAAAAAAGGTGAGTTGGACGCTATATTGAAAGAGACGGAGAAAGAGGAAAAAATGTTAGAGAAAAAGCTAAAAGAGTATGGCAAAATGATTGATGAACGTTTGCTGAATGCCTACAGTCGTATAAGGAAAAATGTTAAGAACGGATTGGCGGTAGTACCTGTAGAACGAGGGGCTTCTGGAGGATCTTTCTTTACCATTCCACCGCAACAAATTGTTGAAATTGCAACTCGTAAAAAAATTACTACTGACGAGCATAGTGGTAGAATTCTAGTAGATGCTCAATTGGCAGCCGAAGAACAACAAAAAATGGAAAAGTTATTTTCTTAATAACTCACCTCAACTAAATAATATAAACCCATTGACTTTGCTCAATGGGTTTTTTCTTTTTATTTTGCAACAAATAATTTAACCAAGTGAACAAAACCGACGGAACTCGAATTAACAAATACCTCAGCGAGGTAGGCTATTGCTCAAGAAGGGCAGCCGACAAGCTGATTAACAAAGGCCGCGTAACCATTAACGGAAAAGTACCTGAACTTGGCACAAAAATTATGCCCGATGATGAAGTCCGAGTAAACGGAAAACTCATATCTGAGCCAAAAAGCAAACCTGTTTATATTGCGTTTAACAAGCCTATTGGTATTGTTTGTACTACGGACACTCGTGTTGAAAAAGACAATATTATCGACTATATCAATTACCCATCACGAATTTTTCCTATTGGTAGATTGGACAAACCGAGTGAAGGTCTTATTTTTCTAACCAACGATGGTGATATTGTCAATAAAATACTCCGTGCAAGAAACAATCACGAAAAAGAATATGTAGTTACCGTTAACAAACCAATTACCAACCATTTTATTAAAAAAATGAGCAATGGTGTTCCTATTTTAGACACGGTTACGCGTAAGTGTAAGGTAAAACAACTGAATAAAAATCAGTTTACTATCGTTTTAACACAAGGGTTAAACCGGCAGATTCGTAGAATGTGCGAATATTTGGACTATCGCGTTACCAAACTTAAACGTGTACGAATTATGAACGTTAATCTGGATACTCCTATTGGTCAATGGCGGTATTTGACCAATAATGAGCTAAAAGAACTAAACGAGTTGGTTAGTGACTCTACCAAAACCGTTGATTAGCCCCTAGACCCCCTCTGAAAGGGGGGAGCTTGATTCTATATTTTTTCAAATTTTGTACTCACATTTGTATTATAAAATGTCAATAAAATTTTACCCTTCATTATCCGCAAGAGTGTTCCCTTCCCTTCGGGAAGGGTTAGGGATGGGCTAAACTCGCCAAACTCGTCTTTAACGTTTCAATTTTAGCAATGGCATCAGCCTCTTTTTGTTTTTCACTCGCCACAACCTGTTCAGGAGCATTTGAAACAAAACGCTCGTTAGCTAATTTTTTCTGAACGGATTTTAAAAAGCCTTCGGTATAATTTAACTCTTCCGTCAGTTTCTTAATCTCATCTTCAACATTAATTGCTCCAGCAATAGGAATAAAATATTCGTTAGATTTTACCCTAAAAGTCAATGCACCTTGTACTGCCTCACTTACAGTTTCTATGCTTTCTAAATTTCCTAATTTTTGAATAACATCATCAAAAATGATCGATGCCTTTTCATTGTTTATTACAGAAAATTGAATCGTTTCTTTAAATGATATATTCTTTTCTTTACGGATGTTTCTAATACCGGAAACCACATCTTTGGCAAAGTCAAATTGCTTGATTAAATCTGTGTTTACCTCTTTGTTTTGTGGCCAAGAAGCTACTATTAAGGCATCTTCAGCACTTCTATCTTCTATGAATTGCCAGATTTCTTCTGTCAAAAAAGGCATAAAAGGGTGTAATATTTTTAAATTATCTTCAAAAATGGCAATAACACTCTTGTAGGTTTTGGCATCTATTGGCTTACCATAATTGGGTTTTACAATTTCCAATAACCATGAAGCAAAATCATCCCAAATGAGTTTATAAGTTGCCATTAAAGCATCTGAGAGTCTGTATTTACTAAAATGGTCTTCAAATTCCACTAACGTTTGCTGGAAATTAGCCTCGAACCATTCAACGGCAATTTTACTTGAGTTGGGCTGCTCTATGGTATCATCTACTTCCCAACCCTTAACCAGTCTAAAAGCATTCCAAATTTTATTGGCAAATTGCTTGCCTTGTTGACATAAATCTTCATCGAACATTAAATCATTTCCAGCAGCTGAACTTAACAACAACCCTACACGAACGCCATCTGCACCAAACTTTTCTATCAATTTTAACGCATCGGGCGAATTACCCAACTGCTTGCTCATTTTTCTACGTTGCTTGTCACGTACCAACCCAGTAAAATAAACATTTTCAAACGGTTTTTCATTTTTAAACTCATAGCCTGAAACTATCATTCTAGCTACCCAAAAGAACAGAATATCTGGGCCGGTAACCAAATCGTTGGTAGGATAATAATATTGAATATCTTTATTTTCAGGGTTTCTGATGCCATCGAACACGCTCATTGGCCATAACCAAGATGAAAACCATGTATCTAATACATCATTATCTTGTCTTAAATCTTCAATTTTGAGGTTTGAGTTTTTAGATTTAGAGATTGCTTTGTGATAAGCTTCTTCCCTACTTTTTGCAACTACAAAATCTTCTTTACCATCACCAAAATAATAGGCAGGAATTCGCTGTCCCCACCACAATTGACGTGAAATGTTCCAATCGCGGATATTTTCCATCCAATGTCGGTAGGTATTTTCAAACTTTTTTGGGAAAAACTTTACCTCTTCGGTTTCTAATACGGCTTTTATAGCTGGTTTTGCCAGCTCTTCCATTTTTAAAAACCATTGGTCAGAAAGTCGTGGCTCTATAACCGCTTTAGTACGTTCTGAAGTACCCACTTTGTGAACATGGCTTTCCGTTTTTACCAAATATCCTTTTTCTTTTAGCTCCTTAGCTATTTCTTTCCGAACTACAAACCTATCTTTGCCTTGATAATGTAATCCGAAACTATTCAATGTAGCATCTTCATTAAAAATATCTATAACTTCTAAGTTATGCTTATCGCCTAAGTTTTTATCGTTTTCATCATGTGCTGGAGTTACCTTTAAGCAACCTGTACCAAATTCAACATCAACATATTCATCTTCAATTATTGGAATTACCCTATCGCATAAGGGCACAATTGCCTTTTTACCTTTTAAATGTGTAAAACGCTCATCGTTAGGGTTAATACAAATAGCAGTATCACCCAAAATGGTTTCAGGACGGGTAGTGGCAATGGTAAGAGCCTCCCCTAACCTCTCCGAAGGAGGGGAACTCATATTGCTATGCTTATCGGTTAAATCATCAGAATCCACTATTTGATACTGAATATAATATAGATTTCCTTGACGTTCTTCGTAGTTTACTTCTTCATCAGATAGTGTGGTTTTTGCTTCTGGATCCCAATTCACCATTCTAAAACCTCTATAAATCAATCCTTTATTATATAAGTCAATAAAAACGTTGATAACAGATTCACTCATGTCATCATCCATAGTGAATTTGGTTCTATCCCAATCGCAAGAACAACCTAACTTTTTTAATTGTTCTAAAATTACACCACCATATTCATGTGTCCAATCCCAAGCATGTTTTAAAAATTCATCACGAGACAAATCATTTTTTTGAATTCCCTCTTCTTTAAGTTTAGCAACTACTTTTGCCTCGGTAGCGATTGAGGCATGATCTGTCCCTGGCACCCAACATGCATTTTTGCCCTGTAATCTGGCACGTCTTATTAATACATCTTGTATAGTATTGTTGAGCATATGCCCCATGTGCAAAATTCCAGTAACATTTGGTGGCGGAATTACAATTGTATAAGGTTCTTTCTCATTTGGCTCTGAATGAAAGTAATTGTTTTTCATCCAGTAATCGTACCACTTACTTTCTACTTGGCTAGCATCGTATTTAGAGGGAATACTCATGTTTTTGGTATCATTTTTGAATATAATCGCAAAGTTACAATTATAAGGCATTTGTACTAACAATATGTATAAAATTTAGTCGTTATAATTTTTAATAGAAATTTGTATCTTTACACTATCAAAAAATTCTAAACACATGAAAAAATTAGCAGTATTATTATTTATCGGATGTATTAGTTTTTCGTTAAATGCACAAGAAAAAACTACAGTTACCAAAACTGACCCTAACGCTCCAAAATTCAAATTTGAAACTAAAACAGTTGACTATGGTACAATTGAAAGAAATGCTGACGGTATTAGATTATTAAAATTTACCAACGTAGGTAAATCTCCATTAATTATTGCTTCTGCAAAAAGTACTTGCGGTTGTACGGTGCCTTCAATACCAAAAGAACCAATTATGCCAGGAGAAAGTGGTGAAATTGCGGTGAAGTATGACACAAACAGAGTTGGACAAATAGCAAAATCTATCACTATTACTTCTAATGCAGACAGACCTAAAATTGTTATCCCTGTACGTGGTACAGTAAAAAAGGAAAGTAGCTTGTCTAAGTTAGAAAAGCACGAAAAAAGTATAGTTTCTAGCCCAGAGCAATAAGAATTACAGATTAAATTTAGTAGAGTATTTAATACTAAAAAAGCGACCTTAATGGGTCGCTTTTTTAATTCTTAACTTTACTACTATTGCTTAAAGTAGCTTTTTGAGTTTAAAATCATATTGCATTTTTACACCATCACGCTCAATTTCTAATTTTACTTTTTTACCCTCTTTACTGGAGAATAAATACGTAATGTCTTGCAATTTATATTCGTAAGCTGGTCTCCCATTAATTTTTTTTACGATGTCACCTTTTAATAATCCTGCTTTCTCTGCCGGAGAATCCTCTCTAATTTCTGCAATTTTGTAAGATGGTTTTAATGCATAAACCAAGCTATACACTAATTGTACAGTTGATTGTTCACTTTCGTTGCCTCCACCTAATTGGCTTGCCATGCGTTTTTGTCTTTCACCTACCAAAACACTTCCGTTATGTGCCAACTCTACACCGCTCATATTATATAAAAAAGGGTCATTAAAATATTTTGACGGTTTTTTAATGGTTAATCTTTTGTTAGGATAATCATAAACTATTCTAAATCGTTTTAAAACTTCAGAACCTATTGAGCCATTTCTTCCTTCATGTTTATATGCTTTTTCTATGGAATTAAAATCAGGATAAGCAACATTAGCATCTTCTAGTATATAACTGCCTAGCATTATTTTTTTAATCTTGCTTCGCTTGCCATAAACATTACCACTCAAACCTCTACCTAAATAATCATTAAAATGTCTTTCCGGAACTGAAATATCTAAACTAGACTTGTCAAAGAGCCACAGAGCATCACTGCCTCCAGAGTCTATCAATAATTTAACTGGTATTTCCTTTTCAACATCTACGGTAGCATATATGTAAGGTTTGTTTTTATAAAAATGAATGTCAAAATCTTCACATCGTTTACAATCTTTATATTTATAAGTATCTGGATTATAAAACTTTACACGTTTGGAAGTATAATTTATCTCCACAATAAAATCTCTAAACAAATCACCCCCAATAATACCGTTAACATCAATACCCAATCGTGAAGAAAGATCTAAATCTTCACTATGTATGGCATACACCATATGATTGTTGTTAAAAATTTTACCCAGTTTAAAAGAGTTGTTTTTAGACTTTATAGCATAAATATGTTCTCCCTCACCCAAACCTCTCAACCGAACTTCTTCAACGTTCTTTAAGTTTAATGAATCCTTTAACTTTAAATTTATGAGCAAAGAATTATCGATACCAGTGTCTAATAAAAAATTAAGCTTTTCGCCATTTACCTCAATAGGGATAACAATTAAATTGTTAATCATTTTAAAGGACACCGCATAGCTATCCTTATTACCTAAAATATTAAATTTGTCTTGGGCATAACTGTTTACGTATAAGAACAGTAGTAAAATAATATGTAAAAACCTGGCTTTCAAAAGTGTACTCTCTATTTAAACGTATCTAAATTTAGTAAATTATTTAATATGTTGTACTTTTTTATGAAATTTTAACTTTTTAAGATTTTGAAAAACCTACTTTAATAATTCATGTTCTCTTATAAAAAGTGAATAAAATTTCGCAATTTTGTGTTTCTAATACTTTTAAACACCATTCATGCCGTCCGTATCAAAAAAAGGAAAATTAATGCCACAATCACCAATTAGAAAATTGGTGCCATTTTCTGAAAAAGCCCTTAAAGAAGGGAAAAAAATATACCACTTAAACATTGGTCAGCCCGATATAAAAACTCCAGAAATAGCTTTAGAAGCTGTTAAAAATAGTACGCTAGATATTTTAGCATATTCTAGATCTGAGGGCTCAGAGGTTTATCGTGAAAAAATTGCCAATTATTATGCAAAAAATGAAATCAATGTAAAACACAATGATATTATTGTAACCACGGGCGGTAGTGAAGCCTTACTTTTTGCTTTTGGAAGTATTATGGATGCTGATGACGAAGTAATAATTCCCGAGCCTTTTTATGCAAATTACAACGGATTTTCAACCGCTTCTAGTGTAAATATTGTACCAGTGGTTTCTAAAATTGACGATAATTTTGCTCTACCACCAATTGAAGAATTTGAGAAATTGATTACTTCAAAAACCAAAGCCATTTTAATATGTAACCCAGGCAATCCAACAGGATATTTATATTCTAAAGAAGAAATTAAAAAGTTAGCCGCAATTGTTAAAAAGCACGATTTATTTTTAATTGCAGATGAAGTATATAGAGAATTTACTTACGATAGCTTGGAGCATTATTCAATTCTGCAAGAAGAAGGTTTAGAAGAAAATGCTATTGTAATTGATTCCGTTTCTAAACGTTATAGCATGTGCGGTGCAAGAATTGGCTGTATGGTCTCTAAAAATAAATCCGTGATAGAAACAGCGTTAAAATTTGCACAAGCCAGATTGAGTCCGCCTACGTTGGCACAAATTGCAAGCGAGGCTGCTTTAGAAACTCCTCAACGTTATTTTGATGATGTAATTGCTGAATATGTGGATCGGCGAAATACATTGATTGCTGAACTACGAAAAATTGAAGGTGTAAAAGTAGGTACGCCCAAAGGTGCATTTTATTGTATAGTTGAATTGCCCGTAAAGAATACAGATAATTTTGCCCAATGGTTGTTGGAGGATTTTGATGTAAACGGAGAAACTATTATGGTGGCTCCGGCAGGTGGCTTCTACTCTACCCCTGGTGTAGGATTAAACCAAGTTAGAATAGCCTATGTATTGAACAAAGAAAGTTTGGTACAATCAGTCAATATCTTAAAAGAAGCTCTAAAAGTTTATACAGACTAATGCACATTCAAAATAATATCTCTTTAAAACCGTATAATACCTTTGGAATTGATGTTAACGCCAAACAATTTATAGCGATAACTTCTATTGATGAGTTAAAGCAACTTCTAAAACAACAAAAAGATTTTTTTGTACTAGGTGGCGGCAGTAATATCTTATTGACCAAAGATATTGAAAAATTAGTTGTACATATTGCCTTTAAGGGCATTGAAATTGTTGAAGAAAACGACAACCATGTTATTGTAAAAGCTGCTGCGGGCGAAAACTGGCATCAATTTGTATTGTGGTGCATCAATAACGATTTTGGAGGTGTAGAAAACATGTCACTAATTCCTGGAAACGTAGGTACGGCTCCAATACAAAATATTGGTGCTTATGGTGTTGAACTAAAAGACACCTGCATTTCAGTTGAAGCTGTTGAAATTGCAACGGGTAACACCAAAACTTTTAGTAATACTGAATGTGAATTTGGCTATCGAAATTCCGTTTTTAAAAATGAATGGAAAGGAAAATATATTATAACCAATGTGTTTTTTAGACTTACTAAAAACAAGCACATATTAAACAGTTCTTATGGTGCTATACAATCAGAACTAGAAAAAAATGGAATTACAACACCTACCCTAAAAAATATTTCTGATGCAGTAATTACCATACGGCAAAGCAAATTGCCTGACCCTGCCATATTGGGCAATAGCGGTAGTTTTTTTAAAAACCCCGTTATTTCTAGTAGTGAATTTAAAGAATTACAAGAAAAATTTACCAATGCACCGCACTACAAAGTCTCAGAAACAGAAATTAAAGTACCAGCCGGTTGGTTGGTAGAACAATGTGGGTTTAAAGGCAAACGGATTGGTAATACTGGAAGTCATAAAAACCAAGCTTTGGTGTTGGTAAATTATGGCAATGCTACCGGAAAAGAAGTATATGAACTATCTAAATTAATCCAGAAAACAGTTTTAGCTAAATTTGGAATTGCTATTGAGGCGGAAGTGAATATTATTTAGTTTATTTCTTTAAAATTACCTTTTTATTTTACTTAACTACTTATAAATGAGCATTTTTAAATTATCCGCTTTTAACGGTTAACAAACGGATAACTTTTTACCATTGCCAAACAAAAGCCCAAATAGTAATGCTTCTAGGCATAGCCATTAAATTAAATAAGTATATTGCAACTATAACGGATATAACCGCAATGCGGTTATACAGTTGTTGTGTGTAATAAGACAAAAATAAAACATTGAAACACATTGAATTATGAATTTAACAAGCTTTTCAATTCACAGACCGAAAATTTTCATATCATTTGTGTTTACTTTTCTGATAGTACAACAATTTACCTTTGCTCAATCAAGTGAAGAACTATCTTCCCAACAAATTTTTGAAAAAACTGTCAAATATTATGATAGCAATGGAATTTGGGATAAGTTTTCTGGTAAAATGCATATGACCTCACTAATGAATGGAAACCTCACGCCACAGGAAATATCCATAAATAATAATACGAATGTTTATAGATGTGTTAGAAATCGTAAAGATGGAATTTACATAAAAGGAGTTGAAAATGGAAAATCTTTCTTTACAATAAATGGAAAAAATTATAAGGCTGAGGAAATTCCTGAGAAATATCAAAAATATCCGTACAGTTTATCTGAATACTATGCCCAAACCTATAAAGAACATCATACATTTCATTTTAGCATTCCACTAGCACTTAAAAAAGCTGGAGCACTGCCACTTGAAGGGGTTGGAAAAAAATATTTATTTGGAAAACAATGTAATTCAATCACATTTACGGAATACCCAAATCATTTTGAGCATGGTTACTATGGAATTCAAATCACTTTATACGTAATTCCTGATGAGGATTATAAAATCCATGCTGTTCATTTTGATAATGGTTGGGGTGAAGCAAAAGAAGGATTAATAGTATTGTTCGATGGGGAAATTAATGTTGAAGGAATTAAAGTTCCTGCAAGTAAATTGACTTTTTTTGCTGGTAGTCTTAAATTTTTTATAGCTGACGCATTTGAAAACGTTAGTGAATAAATTATAATCAGAACATAAAAAATTACTACACACAACAACGTGTATAATTAATTGCTAAGTCTGTGTGTACTCGGAAAATCCTACGGATTTTCCTCTGGTTCGTTTTCTTTTGCTAACTTAGTTCCAGCCAACGCAACTAACCATACACGAACACGTAAGGCATTAAAACAAACCTATGAACAAAACATTAAACCTTCATAAAAATCTAATAATATTTGGAATACCAATATTGATTATTGGAATGATGATAATCCTAGCGAAATCATCGATTTTTATAAGAAACCCAAATATACTCTCGATTGGAATTACGTTCGACCTATTATTGACAGTTCCTATCATCTACTTTATGCTTATCAGAAAAACGAGTATTCCAAAGACAACGGTCGTGCCTTTTTTGATTATTGGGATTGTAGTCTGTTCCACAATACTTCCGATAGAAAATCAATATTATCTCGACCTATTTAAGACTTGGATGTTTCCAGTAATTGAGTTATCGATTGTGTCATATATCATTTATAATGTTACAAAAGCAATAAAGAGATATAAAGTAAATAAAAGTGATGAAGTTGACTTTTACACGACACTAAAAAACACTTGTTACGAAATACTTCCAAAAAGAGTAGTTATTCCTGTAGTGACAGAAATTGCTGTTTTTTACTATGGATTTATTTATTGGAAAAAAAGAAAACTGAATGAAAATGAATTCTCTTACCACAAAGATAGTGGAACAATTTCACTACTCATTGCAATCATTTTCATTGTTGTTGTTGAAACTGTTGTTTTACATATTCTACTTCAAAAATGGAATGTTATGGTTGCTTGGATTTTAACTTTTTTAAGTATCTATTCTGGAATTCAGCTTCTTGGATTTCTAAAATCAATGTCTAAAAGACCAATATTAATTAAAGATGATAAACTATACCTTAGATATGGAATAATGAACGAAACAACTATCGATTTAAAAAGTATCGACAGCATTGAGATTTCGTCAAAAGATATTGAATTGAACAAAGAAACATGGAAACTATCATTTTTAGGAGAATTAGAAAGCCACAATATCATTATCAGATTAAAGCAAGAAAACAAACTGACAGGATTATATGGAATTAAACGTAAATACAAGAATTTAGCATTGTTCGTTGACAAGAAAGTTGAATTTACGAATCGAATAAATAACGCCTTACAACAACGTGTATAGTTCATGCTAAAACACGAACTTCAATTTAAATTTATATCTTTAAACAAACTGAATGGTTTACTTGGAAAAATAGCGAGACACAGCCTCGCTCCTTTTTCCCATCGGATTTTTCGCCACAAGTGGCTCATCCAAAGTGAAAGTCGCTTCGGCTGAAAATCCGCACGAAACCATACACAAACACGTTAATATCAATTTAAAATCACAAAAAATGAAGGTTACAGCTGAAAAAAATGAAAAAGTTGCTAATATGATCTTTGCATCTATTTATCCCCTTTACTGGAATAGATTAGAAAAACATGGTAGAACAAAAGAAGAGTTCCATCAAGTAATAGAATGGTTTACAGGTTTTAACGAAAAAAAATTACAATCGCTTATCGAAGAGAAAGTAACATTTAGAACGTTTTTTGAGAAAGCAAAAATACATCCTAATGCACACCTAATTAAAGGAGTTGTTTGTGGCTATCGAATTGAAGAAATAGAAGATGAATTTGAATTGTATAAACAATGCAGACAAATGGAAAAACTGATTGATGAATTGGCAAAAGGTCGTAAAATGGAAAAAATTTTACGAGAAGAAAAGAAATAAAACCCGTGTTAATAAAGTATACTGTTCATTGCTAGGTTCTCAGCTACTCGGAAAATTCCTGCGGAATTTTATCTGGTTCGTTTTTGTTTGTTAATTTAGATGCTTTAACGTGCAACTAACGCTATGCAAGAACTACCCGTAATTATGAAAAACCCTTGGAAATACATTTTAATATTCTTTCTGATTTTTAATGCATTCACTTTTTATGCACAGAAATCTGAAACTGAATTGACTCTTGATAAAATAATTGAACACGCAGAAAAAAATTCTCTCCATAGAAAAAGTGTTGATTGGAACTCTTTAAAAAAGGAAATATATTCATTAGCAAAAAATGCTGATTCCGTTTCTCAATTAAAACCTGCTTTAAATTTAATGCTTAAAAAATTGAATGACACCCACGGTCGTGTTTTTCATAATAATCAATTTCTATCATACTATTCAGGAGAAAAGAAAGAACACAGAAAAAATATAGATTGGGACATCTACTCGGAAATTCAAACGGCGAAAGTTTATGAATTCAAAAGTCAAATTATAAAAGATAGTATAGGCTATGTAAGAATTGTTGGGTTACCGATGGGAGACAATCAAAAAATGTCAAACGATATTCAAAATGCGGTCTGTAAATTAGTTGAAAAAGGAGCAAAAAAATGGATTATAGACTTAAGATTCAATGGTGGTGGTAATATGTTTCCTATGGTTGAAGGTTTAGCTGATATTATTGGAGATGGAATTGTAGGAGGCACAAAAGGTGTTACAGAAGATGAGAGTTCCGTGTGGAAAATTAAAAATGGAGACTTCTACTATGATGAACAAAATGTGGCTATAGAAAATAAATGTACAGCCACCAAAATTCAAAAAATTGCAGTTCTAACAAGTGTTTATACCGCAAGTTCAGGGGAAGCTTTAGCTGTGATTTTAAAAAAACGTCCAAAAACCAGATTTTTTGGAAACAAAACTATGGGTAAGGTTACTGCTACTGATTGGAAACAAATTGACAGTTTAACAGCCATGTCAATTTCTGTTAGTTATTACAAAGACCGTGAAGGTAATATTTACGATCAGTATGTTGATGTCGATGAAACTATTGCGTTTGAACCTAAAATCGAATTCGAAAAAGACAATGGAATAAACCGAGCTGTTCAATGGCTAAACTCAAAAAATATAGAATGAAACAAAACTACAGTTTTACTAAAACAACTAATTTCGATGCACTAACCAATCTAAAAAATGAATGGTTAACAACACTAACAAGTCCGCAGGACGGAATGTGGGCTTTTTTTAGAGACAGTGCAACTCACTATAACATTTTACTTGATGATAAAATAATTGGATATGCTGCAGTTGATGAAAGTAACCAATTGCTTCAATTTTATATTACTCCAACCTTTTCCTCTGATAGAGAAACCATCTTTAAAGAGTATATTAATGAGCATGAGGTTAAATCAGGAATTGTAGGCACAAACAACCCTAATTATTTATCGCTTGCATTAAATTTTACTAAAGATTTTAAAATAAACACCTTTTTATTTAAAAATAACCATGAAGTAACTTTACTGGAAAAAAAAGGAACATTAAAAGAATGTGAACACAAAGACATTGCAAGACTTGTTACATTTTACAATTATAGCATGGGAGCTCCAACAGAATGGTTAACAGATTATATTGGAAATTTAATTGAGAAAAAAGAACTATTTTCTTTTGAGAATGACGGTTCAATTATTGGAACATGCGAGATAAGAAAAAATTTATCAGCATCTGAATTTGCAGATATAGGTATGGTGGTATCTCCTGATTACAGAAGGAATGGCTATGGCACATACTTGCTTAATAAAGCCAAAAATACAGCTATTGAAAGAGGCAAAACTCCAATTTGTTCTTGCGAAAAAGATAATATTGGTTCAGTAAAATCAATTTATAATTGTGGTTTTATAAGTATGCATCAATTACTCTCAGTAAATTTTTAATGACAAATTTAACGAAATTGAAATTCCCGAAGACCATTGCATAATAATGGAAAAAATAGAATTGCATTTGAGCAAAAAAGAAATCGGATTATATCAATAAAAATTTTTCTTATTCTTTTACTATATACAAATCTGAAAAAATAATTCAGTTTTTCGCACAACCTTTTATTAAACAAAGCATCATTAGTAAAGTCGGAACTAAGCCGAAAAAGACTTAAAATTGAAGTAGGCAAAACTTAAACTCATCCAAATGAAAAAAGCATTTTTATTATTATTTTGTACCATCTTACTAGGGTTTACAACTAGTTGTCTCAATGATGGTGGAGATCCGGGGCCAACGATTAAAGCAGCTGCAAGTGTTGACTTAAATACAGAAAATGAAATTCCTATGGTCGAAAATCGGGAAGAAACGGGAGTTTTTAAAATGATATTATACCAAGATAACTCTCTTGAATTTTCAATCACGCTAAACGACCTTGCCGGAAGCGATAATCTAACCGTTGCACATATTCATAGCGGAGATCCTGTTTCAACTGGTGCTCCAGTAATTACTTTGGTAGATGGTTCTAGCATTTCTTTTCAAGGAAATCAAGCAATTGGCAACATACAATTAACCGAGACAGAAGTAGCTGCGTTATTGGGAGGAGATGTATATGTAAATGTACATTCAGCTGATAGTCCTGCTGGTTTGGTTCGTGGACAATTAGATAAACAAGTAAACAATGCCTTTAATGTAGTATTATCGCCAGATAATGAAATACCTGCAATAACAGACAGAAATGATAGCGGAATGGCTATTTTTAGGGTAGTGGGTGAAGAGGTTTATTACAAAGTAACTGTATCGGATTTAGAAGCTACTGATGCTATTACCGCCGGCCATATTCATTTGGGCGATGCTACTGAAAATGGTGAGGTATTTATTAACCTTGAAATAACAGATGCCAGTCAATTAGATGTTACTAAAACTATTACTTTAGATGAGAACAAAATGTCAAAATTATTAGAAGATCCTCTTTATGTGAATATACATTCA
Organism: Aureibaculum sp. 2308TA14-22; assembly: GCF_040538665.1. Classification (NCBI taxonomy): domain Bacteria; kingdom Pseudomonadati; phylum Bacteroidota; class Flavobacteriia; order Flavobacteriales; family Flavobacteriaceae; genus Aureibaculum; species Aureibaculum conchae. Next base: position 694,931 of record NZ_JBEWXT010000001.1, on the reverse strand, counting down.
ACAGACCATGCTTCTGGTTTAATGCGAGGGCAGATAAGATAGTTTTACTCAATTCATAGTATTCGTAATAAGGTCGTCTAAAAAAGACGGCCTTATTTTTTTATTAAAGCCAATTTACTATTTTTATAAAGTAATCTCAGGAGAAGAATTATGGAATTAATAAATGATCCTAAAGTCGCAGTTGTTTTTGATAACTATCCTAAATCTGTGCAAAAACAAATGTTTCAACTAAGGGCATTAGTTTTAGAAACGGCTACTGAAATTGACGGGCTTGAGGCGATAGAAGAAACTCTGAAATGGGGCGAGCCAAGTTATCTTACAAAAAATGGTAGCACTTTAAGAATGGATTGGAAAGCAAAAACTCCAAATCAATACGCTATGTATTTTAAATGTACGAGCAGACTTGTTGAGACTTTTAAAGTGATTTTTAGTGATACATTTCAATTTGAAGGTAAACGAGCTATTGTTTTTCAATTGAATGAAAAAATTCCTGTAGAGGAATTAAAACAGTGCATTGCTATAACACTAACCTATCATAAGGTAAAACATTTACCATTACTTGGTGCATGATACTGATTTTTTCAGTTAACATTCTATTTCAAAAATAATCGTAACTTCGTTAAAATTAATCATTTGCCTTAACCGCTTTCCGTGAAAAATTTTAAATCAATTCTTCTCATCTTTTGTTCCTTGTTAATTATTAACTGTGCGAAAGAACCCGATTTTGATATTCTCATAAAAAACGGACAACTCATTGACGGTTCTGGAAATAAATCGATAATTGGTGATATCGCTATTAACTCTGATACCATTGCTGCCATTGGTAATCTAAGTGGTAAAACAGGTAAAAAAGAAATTGATGCAACAGGATTGACCGTTGCTCCTGGATTTATCAATATGCTAAGCTGGGCAGCATCGGCTTTGGATAAAGATGGTCGCTCCATGGGCGACATTAAACAAGGGGTTACCTTAGAGGTTTTTGGGGAAGGCTCCTCCATAGGGCCACAAAAAAAAATTGATACCATTAACAATACCGCAACATGGGTTTCATTAAACGAGAAGCTCAACGAAATGGTCAAAAAAGGTGTTTCTCCCAATATAGCTTCGTTTGTTGGGGCAACAACTCTGAGAATAAATACCGTGGGTTATGATGACAGAGCCCCAACTGAAGTAGAGCTCGATTCCATGAAAATGATGGTTAAACAAGCCATGGAAGAAGGTGCTATGGGTATTGGTTCTTCGTTAATTTATGCTCCCGCTTTCTATTCTTCTACCGAAGAACTTATTGAAATTTCAAAAGTGGCCGCTCAATATGACGGACTCTATATTTCGCATATGCGTAGCGAAGGCAATAAATTATTGGAAAGCATAAATGAATTATTACGAATTGCCAAAGAAGCGGATATCAGAGCAGAAATTTACCATCTTAAAATGAGTGGAAAAGACAATTGGCATAAATTTGATGCTGTTGTAGCAAAAATAGATTCTGCCCGTAAAGCGGGATTGACCGTTACCACCAATATGTATAGCTATATTGCGGGTTCTACAGGTTTGGATGCTTCAATGCCGCCGTGGGTTCAGGAAGGTGGTTATGCCAAATGGGCAGAACGTCTGCAAGACCCCAACATCAGAAAAAAAGTATTGGAGGATATGCGTAAGCCTGCCATAGAATGGGAAAGTTTAATGCAAGCTGCAGGTTCTGCCGATAAAATGATATTAGTAGGTTTTGAAAATGACAGTTTGCGATACCTAACAGGGAAAACTTTGGCTGAAGTTGCCAAAATGCGAAATACTACGCCCGAGGAAACCGCTATGGATCTAGTGGTACAAAACGGTAGTGATGTGAGCACGGTGTATTTTATGATGTCAGAAGAAAACGTAAGAAAACAAATTGCCCTGCCTTGGATGAGCTTTGGTTCGGATGCTGGGTCTTACGCCACCGAAGGCGATTTTCTTAACTATAGTACGCATCCGCGTGCGTATGGAAATTTTGCTCGAGTTATCGGAAAATATACACGGGATGAAAAACTGATTTCGCTGGAAGAAGCCGTTAGAAAAATGGCTTCTTTACCTGCATCTAATCTTAAAATAAAAAAGCGAGGACAATTAAAAGTGGGTAATTATGCGGATATCGCCATATTCGATTTTGACAAGGTACAAGACCACGCTACGTTTGAAAAACCACATCAGTATGCGAGTGGAATGGTACATGTTCTTGTAAACGGAACACTAGTACTAAATGATGGAGAACATACTGGTGCAAAGCCTGGAAAAGTGGTACATGGACCAGGGTTTAAAGAATAAAAACTGATGTCAGTTCGAGTGCCACGCTTTTTTTGCGTGGTGTATCGAGAACTCGTTTAGTCAAATAGCTTTTAATAAAAACTAAACCGCATGAATAACATAAAAATTTTTCTGTCAATTATCATAATCCTCTTAAGTTGTAAAAAAACAGAAAAAGAAACCAAAACAATAAATACAACAGACGTCAAGCAATTGGATACCTATTTTTCAAGTGAAATGCCAATAGATGAACCCGGAGGAGCTATCCTAATTATGAAAGGTGATAGTATTGCTTTTAGTAAAGGATATGGAATTGCCGATTTAGATCTGAAAACTAAAATTGATGCCAATACCCTATTCAATGTGGGTTCTATTTCGAAAACCTTTGTTTCAAATGCTATACTAATTTTACAAGAAGAAGGTAAACTTTCTGTTGACGACAATATGGACAAATACTTTCCTGATTTTAAAAATAAAGTGATTGCTGAAAAAGTCAAAATCAAACATTTATTAGCACATACTTCTGGCCTAAAAGATAATAGAAAAACCAGAACGGAATCCACTTTTTATTTAACTGTCAAAGATGCTGAAAATTGGTATCCAACAACGCAAGCTCAAAACCTAAATTTTGAATCGGGTACACGTTTCGAATATTCAAACCCTGCCTATAATGGATTAGCCTTGATTGTTGAACAAGTATCTGGAATGAAATGGCAACAATATGTTAAGGATAACATTTTTAAACCTTCAGGTATGGAAACGAGTACTATTACAGATGGACCACATCCTAAAACTGGAGTATCTCACGGTTATATAAACACTGACGGAAAATGGAAAGAACAAGATTATGGTGAGGTACCTACATTTGCAGCTGCAGGTAATGGCGGAGTTTGGAGTTCTGTAAATGAATTAGCTAAATACGAAATTGCTTTACAGCAACATAAATTTATTTCTGATACAACGCTAAAAGATTCTAGAACCATAAAAGCTTGGGACGATTGGCAAGATATCACTCCCCCATTTATTGGTTGGTCTTGGTTTATTGATAAAACTTCTGACGGCTTAAAAACTGTTGGGCACACAGGTAGTCAAGGTGGATTTTTAAGCAACTATGTAACCATTCCTGAAAAAGACATCACATTTATTATTCTTTGTAATACGCCTAGAAATGTTAATGGATTTACAGAATTCATTACAGAATGGTTAACCAAAAACAATTGGCTAGAAGAATAAAAATAACTAAACAAATCGCAGATTATGCATCATTTCAGACTTACTTTTTTAATCGCAATAGCCTTCTTTTTATTTTCTATTTTCTCTTGTCAAGAAAAAATATCTAAAACAGAAACATTGGAAAAAACCATTCAGGCTCAAATGGATTCCATTGACGGAACGGTTGCCGTTGCATTTTATAGTTTGTCCGAACCCAAAGACAGCTTACTAATCAATGTTGATGAAAAATTCCATGCGGCAAGCACTATGAAAGTTCCGGTAATGATTGAACTTTTTAAACAGGCTTCTGAAGGTAAATTAAATCTAAACGATTCTATTCTCTTAAAAAATGAATTTAAAAGTATAGTGGACAGTAGCTTGTATAAAATGGATATTGCTGATGATAGTGATGATATTATTTACAAGCAAATTGATACAAAAGTGGCCATTAACGATTTAATATACAGTATGATAACGGTTAGTAGTAATCTCGCTACCAATGTATTAATAGAATTGGTCGATGCAAAAAAAACAACCGCTACCATGCGAGATCTAGGAGCAAAAAATATAGAAGTGCTCCGCGGTGTTGAAGATATAAAAGCCTATGAAAAAGGACTGTCAAACTCCACCACGGCCAGGGATTTAATGGTCATTATGGAAGCTATCGCCAACTACAATGCTGGCAAACAAAAAGACTGTGAGGCCATGATTTCTATTTTAATGGATCAAGAATTTAAGGATTTAATTCCAAAGTATTTACCATCTAACGTAGATGTAGCTCATAAAACGGGTTCCATAACTGGTGTTCATCACGATGCGGGGATTATATTTTTACCTGACGGAAGTTCTTATGTTTTAGTCTTACTTTCCAAAAATTTAAAGGATTTTGATAAGGGAACAGATCAACTCGCCAACATTTCTAAGACGATTTATGACTATGTAACTACTGAATAAGTTTTGTGTTTGTCATTCCCGCGAATGCGGGAATCTCATAAAAGCTACTAGAATCACCATTAGTAAACCCTCGTCATCCAATCAACCAAAATCACAAAATTTGGTTACCTGCCCCTATTACGTTACTTTTACTGAACACGTTTTAATACGAACTAACTATTCTCACCATGAAAAAATTCTCGATCATATTACTACTATTGATTGTAAGCTGTAAACAAACTCCTAAAGAAAATTTAACCGAAGAACAACAGCAGTGGAAGGCTCAAGCCGAATCCATTGAAATTATACGAGACGATTTTGGTGTTCCACATATTTATGGAAAAACAGATGCCGATGCCGTTTTTGGTTTGTTGTACGCTCAATGCGAAGACGATTTTAACCGTGTAGAACGAAATTATATATGGGCTATAGGACGTTTGGCCGAAGTTGAAGGTGAAGATGCTTTGTATAGTGATTTGCGTGCAAGACTCTATATGACCAAAGAAGAAGCCATAGCCAATTATGAAAAAAGTCCCGATTGGCTCAAAAAACTCTGCAATGCCTTTGCCGATGGTATCAATTATTATTTGCATACGCATCCTGAGGTAAAACCCAAATTATTGACTCGTTTTGAACCTTGGATGCCCATGTATTTTAGCGAAGGTTCCATTGGTGGGGATATTGAAGGGATTTCTACTCGAAAAATTGGAGCGTTTTATGGCAAACAGCCCTCTTCTAAAATGAGTGCGTTTAATACTTTTGAAGAAGAAGAACCCTTTTTAGAAAAAGAACCTGCGGGTTCTAATGGATTTGCGATTTCGGGTGAACATACCAAATCCGGTGACGCAATGCTATTGATCAATCCGCATACCTCGTTCTATTTTCGTGGGGAAGTTCATGTGGTGAGTGAAGAAGGACTGAATGCCTATGGAGCAGTAACCTGGGGACAATTTTTTGTCTATCAAGGGTTTAACGAAAAAACAGGTTGGATGCACACTTCAACCTACACCGATATTCGGGATGAATTTGTAGAAAATATTACTAAAACAAACGATGGTTTTACTTATAAGTATGGCGAAGAACAACGCCCTGTTGAGGAATTAAACGTTGCTTTAAATTATAAATCAGGTGATTCTTTGGCAGAAAAACAGTTTACCATGTTCAGGACACACCACGGCCCCATTACCCATGCCATTGATGGAGATTGGGTGGCAACGGCCATCATGTGGGATCCGGTAAAGGCCTTGGAACAATCTTTTACCAGAACCAAATTAGACGGCCATAAAGCGTTTCGTGAAATGATGAATATACGTACCAATTCCTCCAACAATACGGTCTATGCCGATGCTGGTGGAAATATTGCCTATTATCACGGTAATTTTATCCCAAAAAGGAATACCAAATTCGATTATACCAATCCTGTTGACGGAAGTAATCCTGAAACAGATTGGAATGGACTGCATACTGTTGATGAAAACATTACAGTGATAAACCCTGAAGTGGGATGGATCCAAAATTGCAATTCCACACCGTTTACCAGTGCTGGGAAAGACAGTCCGAAACGGGAAGGTTATCCCAATTATATGTCCCTTAATCGCGAAAATTTTAGAGGCGTACATGCCATCCGATTATTGGAAAAAGCCAACGATCTAACGCTCGATAAGTTGATTGATTTAGCCTACGATCCGTATCTCCCTGCTTTTGAAATTTCAATTCCCGGTTTGGTAGAAGCCTATGATAAGTCTTCTCCAAAAGATCCGGACCTCAAAGAACCCATAGAGGTTTTACGCAATTGGGATTTCGCCGTTTCCAAAGAGTCAGTAGCTAAGTCTTTGGCCCATTTTTATGGGAATTTTTACTTACGTGAAGGCAATTTTCCTGAAGGATTAAACCAAATGGAAAAAGTGGAGTATATGGGGTCAAAATCCCCTACCTCTGAAAAATTGGATATGTTGCGAAAAAGCATAGAGCACCTTACAAAAGATTTTGGCACCTGGAATACCCCTTGGGGAGAAATAAACAGGTTTCAACGCCTCAATGGCGATATTGATTTAAAATTTGATGATGATAAACCAAGTATTGCTGTGGGATTAACCACTTCAAGATGGGGTGCGTTAGCGGCCTATGGTATGCGTTCGAAACAAAAAACAAAACGTATTTATGGTACACGAGGAAATAGTTTTGTAGCCGTAGTGGAATTTGGCGATAAAGTAAAAGCAAAAACCATGTTAGCGGGTGGACAAAGTGGCGACCCAGCCTCTCCACATTTTGATGACCAAGCACAACGTTATGCAGATGTTAATTTTAAAGATGTTCCTTATTACCGTGAAGATGTTGAAGCAAGAGCAAAAAGTACCTACCACCCTGGAGATAAGAAATAAAATATGGCTTTTAAAAAGCTTAAATATTGGTTTGATGAGGAATTAGCTAAGGTACTTGCTAATAAACTAATGGTTTTAAAACCAAATTTTCCGAAAAATGCCTTTGTTAAAAATATTGTCGATAAAATAGATGATTTAGAGTTAAAAGATCGTGTTGAACTCATCGCTGATGAAATCCATACACATTTAGGTAATACAATACCCGAAAACATTAACCTGTTAGTTAAAATTTTAGGTCCCGAAAATGAAGAAGAAACAGGCATGTTTACCAATTTTTATTGGGTTATGCCCATAGCAAAATATGTCGAAAAATATGGCCTTGAACATTTTGAGGTTTCTATGAAGGCGATTGCCGAAATAACCAAACGAAATACTGGAGAATATACTATAAGGCCTTTTTTGGTAAATTATCCAGAAAAGACATTGGCAATTTTAAAAGATTGGTCTCTAAACGAAAACAAACATATCAGAAGGTTGTCAAGCGAGGGTGTACGTCCAAGATTGCCTTGGGCTAAAAAATTGGATCAGTTTATTGAAAATCCTAAACCGATACTACCAATTTTGGAAAATATAAAAGACGATACCTCCAAATACGTTCAAAAGTCAGTTGCCAATTGTTTAAACGATATACTAAAAGATAATTTGGATATCGGAAAAAGTATCATAGAAATATGGAATCATAATCCGACCAAAGAAAGAAAATGGATTATTAAACATGCTCTCAGAAATTTATTAAAAGCTCATGATAAATGGGCAGTAACTATTATAAACTAATGAAAACTACTTTAGTTAAATCTCAAATTTTAATTTTTGCTCTACTCCTATTTGCTTCATGTAAAAATGACAAAATAGAAACTAAAAAAGTAACACAATCTGAACCAGAAGAAATTGTGGTTGAACCCAATATCGATTCTGTGGATGTTGCCATAATTAACGGTAATATTCTAGACGGCACAGGTAAAAAAACCTATTCGGCGAACATTTACATTAATTCAGATAGTATCGTTTATATCGGAAATTTGACCAATCCCAATTTAAAAATAGGCAAAACAATTGATGCCAAGGGCAAAACTGTTAGTCCCGGATTTATAGATCTGCACGCACACGGCAATCCGTTAAGCACACCCGATTTTGAAAATTTTCTCGCTATGGGCGTCACCACAATTGTTTTAGGACAAGACGGTAGCAGCACAAGTGCGAAGGACTTAGCCAACTATTTAAAAAAAGTCGATGAACAGAATCTCGGTGTCAATATTGTTGAGTTTGTTGGGCATGGCACCTTACGAAATTTAGCGGGAATCGGAACAAAATCAAAAATTACCGAAACGGAATTAGAAAAATTAAAAGCACTTCTAAAAGAACGATTACAATACACGTTTGGTCTTTCAACGGGGTTAGAATACGCACCAGGTTTATATGCCGAAGAAAGCGAATTGATAGCCTTGGCGAAGGTGGTTGGCGAACAAAACAAAATGATTATGAGCCATATGCGGAATGAAGATGATGATGCTATTATTGAATCTATAAAAGAACTGAGCAGACAGGGCAGTAACACCCGTGTGCATATTGCACATTTAAAATCGGTATATGGTAAAGGTGCAGAACGAGCCAATGAGATTTTAGACACCATTAAAAAAATTCGAAAATCAGGTATAAAATTAACTGCAGATATGTATCCATATATGGCAAGTTATACAGGTATTTCCATTGTTTTTCCCGATTGGTCCAAAACACCACAACAATTTGCTGTTGCTAAGAAAACACGAAGAAAAGAATTGGAAGATTTTATCAGAAATAAAGTCAATTTACGCAATGGCTCTGAAGCTACGCTGTTGGGTTCTGCACCTTATACGGGAATGACCTTGGCGGAAGCTGCAGCTTCCAAGAACAAACCTTTTGAACAATTTTTAATTGAAGATTTAGGCCCACAAGGTTCATCTGGGGCGTATTTTGTCATGAATAAGGAACTGCAAGAAACCTTTTTGAAAGACCCTATTATGGGCATCTGTTCTGATGGTAGTAAAACCGGGCATCACCCTCGTGGACATGGTACATTTGCCAAAATTATTGAAACTTATGTAGTAAAAGATAGCATTCTGAGCCTCGAAGAAGCCGTTAGAAAAATGACCTTCTATGCGGCTGAAATTTTGCAATTACCAAAACGAGGCACATTCGCTATTGGCAACAAAGCGGATATTATCATTTTTGAACCTAACAATATAAAAGCACCCGCGGATTATGTAAATCCACATCAATTAGCAAAAGGTTTTGAGAAAGTGTTGGTGAATGGAAAATTGGTTAGGGATAATGAGAAATTGGCAAGTGAATTGAGTGGTAAGGTGTTGTTGCCAAAGTGATATTCATAAATTAATTTGGTATATTTGTTTACTATGAGTCATTTGATAATAAATGGAACTGAAAGAAGAACTTATAAAATCTTTTCACGAACAATTTGCTGAAAATCAGAATCATCATCAAAAAGTGTTTTTTCAAATACTTTCTGTGATTGTAACTGTTGCTGTTGGTTACAGTTATGTTTACACAATGGGAGGTAAAATTCCAAGTTCAAATTTAAAACCTTCTATCTTTCTTTTATCTCTTGCTCTCATAATTTCAACCATCGTCTTAGGTTTAAGTTTAGTACTCCTTTCAAATATGGCTTATGGTTTCAGAAGAGACCAATATGTAAATAATAAAATTAGAAAACATGCTAGATTAATCCATAATGAGAATGAATTAGATGATATTTTCCCCAAGACTTATGATCCTACCTATAGTTTCAAAAAGAAACAAAAAAAATATTCAAAAAAGCTGAGAAAAATGTCTAAACCAATAAGACTTACTTACGGAATATGGGTTTGGATTTTAAAAAGACTATCTTGGATGCCAAACTTTCATAACTCATTATTCTTTATGCTAGGGTTAATTCAAATTCTTCTTTTGGTAAGTTATATTTTCAATCCATTCGATAACATTGTACTATTTAATTTTGGATTACCAATCGATTGGACTTTTATTATAACAATTTCTATTTGGTTAATTTTGACAATTTTAGTCTTACGTTCACAATATGTATTTTATAATAAATTAAAAAAACTATTTAAATAGTTTTTTTACTGTAAATAACATATTACACTTTTGTCTACTAGTTAGAAAACGAATGAAACTAACTCACCTCCAACTTATACCCTATCCCATGCACGTTGGTCAATTTAATAGTATCATCAGCTTTTAATTTCTTACGCAGTTTAGAAATGTAAGTATCTAAACTTCTTCCTACAAAAACACCATTGTCTTCCCAAACTTTTTTAGTTAATTCGTCACGTTTTATAATTTGGTTGGGGCTAGCAGCAAATAGGGCTAACAACTCACACTCTTTTTTTGAAAGGTTTATTTCTGTACTTGCTTGTACCAATTTATTCTGCTCAGGGTAAAATTGAAAACTACCAATAGTAGCAAAATTTTCATCCTTTTCTTCTGTTTTTAAAACCGGTTTTCGTTTAAAAAAGGGAACTAAAAAAACTAAAAGAACAATACTACTTAATACAAACCAAAGGGATTTACTACTTAAAAAAGAAAATGTGTTATTGGAAAATCGCACTTCAATGGTATAACAATTTTCGGGTAGGTAACGTCCTGTACATGGAATAATGTCTTTTTCAGATTCATTTTTTATTTCATAACTATAAGCCACTTCTTGGTCAGCACATTGAATAACCTCCACACGATAATACTTGGGTAGCTCTGACTTATGAAAACTATTTTTTATAACCGAAACCAACGTACTGGGCTCAAAACTGAGTGGATTTTGAAAAGTCAATTTATACTTAGACTTTTCTAATTGAACAACAGGTAGTATTAAAGAGGTGGTATCATTATTTGATAACAATAATTGATTACCAGCATCACGTAAGGCAATTTTAACCACTTCAGAAAACTCATCATTTTCTTTATCTGAACCTGACAATACCCAAACGGCAGTTAAAGCCATAAGCAATGCTAAAAAGGTATATATAAATCTGCTCTTCATAATTCCTTCAAAGAACATACAAATTCATAAGTTTTCATAATTATTGACACTTCTTTTACATTTTTTTGACATTTATAACCGTAAGTCAATATAGTTTTACGGCTAATTAAATCATTAATCTACATTATGAACATACCTAAAAGAATGCTAATTAAAACCGTTTTATTTACTCTCTCCGCTTTTATCTCAATTACTACTGTTTCCTGTGCACAGCCCAAAGCAAATAAACTTGACGAACTCGTTAGTACGTATGCAGATTATGGAGAATTTAACGGAACGGTTTTAGTAGCAGAAGAAGGAAAAGTTATTTATAAAAAAGCCTTTGGGTTGGCTAATATGGAATGGGACATTCCAAATAAAACCAATACAAAATTTCGAATTGGTTCCATTACCAAACAATTTACGGCTATGTTAATTATGCAATTGGTTGCTGAAAACAAACTCGATTTGCACAAACCGATATCAACCTATTTATCGGATTATCCTAAAGAAAATGGAGATAAAATTACCATTCACCATTTACTTACACATACTTCGGGAATTCCAAACTCTTACGAATCAACCAAACCAAAGGCGTTTAGGCCTGATAATTACAAATTAAAAGAATTGGTACAAGAATTTTCGGCACTACCGTTGGAATTTACTCCAGGTGAAAAATTCAGCTATTGCAATGCCGGTTATAACCTTTTGGGTTTTATTGTAGAAACCGTTACAAAAAAGAAGTACGAAGAAGTTTTACAAGACCAAATCTTTACACCATTAAAAATGACTAACACTGGTTTTGATAAACACAGAACTCTACAAAAAAACAGAGCCTCTGGCTATTTTAAGAATTGGGGAGATTATTACAATGCCAATTATGTAGATATGTCTGCTGTTTCGGCCGCTGGGGCTATCTATTCAACCGTTGAAGATTTATACTTATGGGATCAGGTCTTATATTCAGAAAAATTACTGCCAAAAAAATACTTGGATTTAGTATTTACAAAACATATACCCGACCATGATTATGGAGGCAAATATGGATACGGTTGGAGTATTAAAGATAAACTTTTGGGGAATTCCAATAGTAAAATAGAAACCATTGGGCATGATGGTATGATCGATGGGTTTTGTGCCATCATTACACGTATTCCTTCTAGTAAATCAACCATTATTTTGTTGAGTAATATTAGAAGAGCTCCGCTAAACGCCATGACAAAAGGTTTTCTTGGAATTCTATATGACAAGTCGTATGACTTTCCTAAAAAGTCGGCTGCTTATTCGTTGCTCGATGCAATAAATGAGAAAGGAACAGCTAATGGAATTGAATACTATAAATCTATTAAAAATAATAGTTCTCATTACCTTAGTGAAGATGAAATGAATATAGTTAGTTACAAATTCTTACAATCGGACAGACCTGAAATGGCTGCTGAAGTACTTAAACTTGGTATTGAATCGTATCCGCGTGCTTTTAATCTTTACGATAGTTACGGAGAAGTGCTTTTATCCTTGGGAGATACTGCCAAAGCAATCAAAAATTATAGAAAATCTATAGAATTAAACCCTAAGAATGAACATGGGTTAACCATTTTGAAAAAATTGGAAATTAATACTACCGAAATTGAAAAAACCAACTTAAATCTTTTGGAAATAGATAGTACATGGGGGCAAGAAACTTTTATTTTTCCAATACACTTTGCTCCAGAAATAAACTATGAAGGATTTGAAGATATCCGTTTCGCTCCAGGTTGGGCTAAAAAAGACAGTACCGATTTTTGGACTTATGTTTTTGCATGGAGTGTAAAAGCCGATTCAGCAATATCAGGTAATGAGATGGAAACCAATTTAAAACTTTATTTTGATGGGTTGATGAAGGTTGTAAACAAAGATGAAGATAAAATCATCCCAAAAACACTAATAAAACTCCATAAAAAAGAAGATTCTAACAATAGGACTATATATACTGGAGACCTAACTATTTATGATGCGTTTACAACTCAAAAACCGATGATATTAAATGTTTATGTAGAGAACTATTATCTTGAGAAAAAAAAGAAAGCGGTAGTTCTATTTAAATTTTCGCCTAAGGCATTTGAACATGATATCTGGAATAAAGTTAAAGAGGTAAAGATTCGAGATACTATTTTTAAATAATAAAACCTAAATTATACGAATTATAAAAACATTTAAAATGAAACAATTCTTACTATTATTATTAATCCTATCACTATTTTCTTGCAAAGAAGAAAATCAAAAACCTAAAATTGATTGGATTTATGTTGAAGGTGGAAGCTTTACCCAAGGTAAAAACCAATATGTTATTAGTGCTAGTGGTGATACCATAAAGGGATTTACAAGTCCAAAGAGAACAGTGAAACTCAGTAGTTTTTATATCAGTAAATATGAGATAACGGTAAAACAGTTTAAAGAGTTTTGCAAACAAACTGATAGAAAAATGCCAAAACGGCCCAACGAAACTGCATATGCCGAAAAAATAAATACTGATGACTGGGTGGATGAACACCCTATGTTGGCAACTTGGGAAGAAGCTAACGCTTTTGCTAGTTGGGCAGGTGGAAGATTACCAACTGAAGCAGAATGGGAATATGCTGCTAAAGGAGGAAATAAAAGCCAAGGTTTTACGTACAGTGGAAGTAACGATGCCCGCGAAGTAGGCTGGGTTGGTGAAAATTCCGACAGTACATTTCATAAAGTAGGTCTCTTAAAACCAAACGAACTGGGAATTTACGACATGACGGGTAATATTAGTGAATGGGTTTCAGATTGGTATAATCCAGAATTGGATGTATTGGAAGCTGTTGAAAACCCAAAAGGGCCAGAAGAAGGTATAAACAACATGAAAATATCAAAAGGAGTAAGTTGGTTTTATAATGCCGCAGACCCTAAAACTGGTAAACCTTTACCCTTTGGCATTCATATGCCCGAAGTGCGTTATCAATCTCCAATACCAACCAGAAATGATGGTTTTGGATTTAGAATTGCTAAAGATAAATAATTGTTTAGTTCCTTCCCTTAGACAAGGGAAGGTGGATTTTATCCCCTTTTCGGGATAAAAGACGGAAGGGTCTGAAAATTATTTTAATCCCACAAATTGTTCTACCAACATACTAACTGTTTTACCAGCTTTTTGTGCTACTACTTGTACTTCTTCATGCGAAACCGCTTCTACTTTACCCTCAACTCCCAAATCAGTAATTATAGAAAGTCCAATGCAATTCATACCTAAATGTTTCGCAACAATTACTTCGGGTACGGTACTCATTCCTACCGCGTCAGCTCCCATTAATTTTACCATTCGATATTCCGCTGGTGTCTCAAAAGTTGGCCCTTGCAAGCCCAAATAAATACCTTCATGTAAATTAACGTGCTGATTTTTAGCAACTTCCTTAAATTTAGAAATCATTTCCAAATTATAGGGTTCGTGCATGTCTACAAATCGTGGACCAAAACGATTATCATTTTTACCACGTAACGGATGCTCAGGCATCATGTTGATGTGGTCTTTGATAATCATAATATCACCTACTTTAAAATTCGGGTTTACCCCTCCCGAAGCATTTGATAGAATTAAATTTTCTATGCCTAAAAATTTTAAAACTCTTATAGGAAAAACCACCTCGCCCATAGACCAGCCTTCATAATAATGAAACCTGCCTTGCATGGCAATTACTTTTTTGCCCGACAAGATTCCATAAATTAGAAATCCGGAATGACCAGGAGTTGTCGATCTAGAAAAATTGGGAATATCGGCATAAGCCAACTTTTCGATTACGGAAATTCTATCCACCAGACCGCCCAATCCAGAACCTAGAACGATTCCGAAATCGGCATCTAAAAATCCCTTCTCTTTTAAAAAATTAACTGTTTCCTGAACTTTGTTCCACATAATTTGTGATAATTCTATTAAAATCCCCTTGATGGTCTATAAAACTGGTTTCTATTGGCAAATAATAAACGTTCAATTTAGTGTTTGTAAAACTTCTCACATAATCTTTCTCGGTAGTCAATACAATCTTTTTGTCTGAATTTATTTCTTTAAATGTTGTAGCAATTTTACTTAAATCCTTTTCGGAAAAGTTATAGTGGTCAGCATACTTTAAATGCTGAAAATCTAGTTGTTGTTCGGTTAAAAAATCAGTCAAAGGCTTTGTTTTGGCTATGCCAGTAACTAAAAGTATTTTATAATTGGAAAGGTAATCAACCTTTAGTTCATCTTGCTTTCCAATAACAGCATCCCCATAATTTATGGTAGAAAAAAATACTGTTTGATGATTGGCTATCTGTAATTTTTTAGTGGTTTCAAATTGTTCAATTTCGTTCAGTTTTGATGGGCATTTGGTTACTACAATAACTTGAGCCCGTTCCGCACCACTTACTTTTTCTCTTAAGTTTCCTGTCGGAAGCATTTTATCATCTACATACAAATCATTATAAGGTGTCAGTAATATATTGAATCCCGCTTCCACTTTTCTATGCTGAAATGCATCATCCAATAAAACTACATCGGGCTTATCCAATAAACTGGTTAGCTGTTTAATTCCATTAACTCTGTCCGCATCTACAGCCACTATGATATTAGAAAATTTCTTAAAATATTGAAGGGGTTCGTCTCCTATTTCATCAGCTGTACTCGTTTCGCTTGCAATAATAAAACCTTTAGAGTTTCTTTTATACCCTCTACTAAGTATAGCAACTTTATATTTATCCTGTAAAAGCCTGACCAAATATTCAACTTGTGGTGTTTTACCCGTACCACCAACACTTAAATTGCCGACAACTATAATTGGTATATCAAATTGAGTGGATTTTAAAAATTCTTTATCATAAAAGGTATTTCTTGCAGCTGTAATTTCTCCATAAAGGACAGAAAAGGGATATAATATTTTTCGCAAGATACTCATTATGCGAAAATACTAATTAATAACTTACGTTTTCAACTATTTCTAAACCATAGCCTATAATACCTACGCGTTTTTTAATTTGGTCATCATTAGAGATTATTCTTAATTTAGAAATCCCTAAGTCATGTAAAATCTGTGCACCGATACCAAAATCCTTTGTATCTGGTTTTATTCTTGGCACTTTCGTTTTATTATCCTCTTGTAAATCTTTAATCATGTTTAGCCTACTTAACAAATTAAACGACTGATTTTCTTGATTAATAAAAACAATAGCTCCTTTACCTTCATCATTTATCATTTTAAACATTCTACTAAAAGTGTCATCAGGTTTACTGGTTAATAATCTTATGATATCATTATTAATCAATGTAGAATTCACACGAGTCAAGACCGGCTCATCTTCACTCCAATTCCCTTTTGTTAATGCCAAATGGACTTGACTGTTCGTAGTTTGTTTATAAGCTCTTAATCTGAATTCGCCAAAACGGGTTTTAAATGGAAAATCTTCTACTTTTTCGATTAAAGAATCATGTAGCATTCTATACGCTACTAAATCTTCAATAGAAATTATTTTTAAATCAAATTTTTTGGCAACTTCTAGCAACTCTGGCAATCTGGCCATAGAGCCATCTTCGTTCAATATTTCCACTAAGATTCCCGCAGGCTTAAACCCAGCTAATCTTGCTAGGTCAACCGCTGCCTCAGTATGACCAGTTCTTCTTAAAACGCCACCATTTTTAGCTCGTAACGGAAAAATATGGCCTGGTCTGCCTAACTCATGTGGCTTCGTATTATCATCAACTAGAGCTTTGATGGTTTTAGCCCTGTCATGTACCGAAATACCTGTAGTACAGCCGTTTCCAATTAAATCGACTGAGACTGTAAATTGAGTTTGATGCAACACAGTATTGTCCTGAACCATCATATCTAAACCTAAGTCCTCACATCTGTTACCAACAATAGGTGCACAAATTAATCCCCTACCTTGGGTAGACATAAAATTTATCATTTCTGGCGTTACCATTTCTGCGGCCGCAATAAAATCGCCTTCGTTTTCACGATCTTCATCATCTACTACTATAACAACTTTACCCTTTTTAATATCAGAAATAGCTTCTTTAATTGTATTCAATTGTATTTTATTTGGTTGTGTTGAAATCATCATTTAAATCCTTTTTTTTCTTTGGTATTAAATAGTTTTTTGAAAAATATAGTGATAGGTTGTAAAAAAGTATCTAAATTAAAGATGCCTTTTTCTTTGGTTGCCCTAATCATTAAAAAAATACCAAACGGTAATAAAATTAAAGTTGCCAACCATCCCCCCAATGGAGCAGATACAGCACTTGACCAAGCCATATTTCTGCCTAAAGTAGATATAAAAAAGTAAATTACAAAAATTAAAATGGCCATAATCATAGGGAAACCAAACCCTCCTTTACGGATTATAGATCCTAGAGGGGCACCAATAAAGAATAGTACTAAACAGGCAAAAGAGAATGCTAACCTTCTATGATATTCAGTATCATACACATTTAAAAATTTTCGTTTATTTTTTAAAACTGAGTTAAAACCCTCAATATCATCCAATGCTTTTTTGGAAAGTTCAACAGCATTGTTATAGAGTTGACCTTTATTTTTATCATCAAAATTTTCTAAGATGTTTGAATTTATTCCAGTAAAATCTGTAGTGTCTTTATCTAAGTCTTTAATCCCGGCTCTGATTAAAAAATTCTTTGCTTTAGTAGCTACATAGTCATCATAAGGCACTTTTAAGGAGTCTGAATAATAATTAAGCTGCTTTAAGCTCAACATTTCCCTATCCTGCGTATAATCCTTATCGTCAACATTGCTCAAATCAGAAACATCTATGTTAATTACAGCTTCCTTAAAGTCAGCTTTAGTTGCAGGCAATTTTGCACCCTCTTTGTATCTCCTATTCTTTTCTGGTAATTCTTCGTGACGGTGACCGTTTTTTAAAGTCAATGTCATATATCTACTACCCTCTTCAGTTGTAATTTCACCACTTTCTGCCGTAATCACTTTTACATTTGCTTGGTTTTGATCCAAATCTGTATAGATTAGTACATTTTTTAGCAAGTTATCATCCTTACCATATTTTTCATCAAATTTAATGCTGTAACCGGGAATTTCTGAATTGAATGACCCTGGTATTAAGGCCAAGGCCGGTTCGGTCTTTTTTAAATCAGCCAACATATTTTTAAACTTAAAAGCTGCTCTTGGAAAGGCATAGTTTAAAAATAAGAAGTTTAACCCACTTAATAGTACCATCAGAAGAACTAATGGTCTAATAAAACGTTGTAAAGAAATGCCTGCTGATTTTATGGCAGCAAATTCATAATTTTCGGCCAATGTACCCAAAGCCATAATTGAAGAAAGTAAGATAGCAATTGGTAAGGCCAAAGGCACTTGCATTTGAGCTATATAGCCTAAAAATTGTAAAATATGACCAACACCAATACCTTTTCCAGCAATTTTATCAAACTGTAACCAAAGTACCTGCATTACAAGTACAAATAGGATAATAAAAAATGTTGCTAAAAAAGGTACTAAAAAACTTTTTAGTATGTATTTGTTTAAGATTTTCACTTAAAATATTTTACTTATCTACAAAAGTAAAGCTTAATTTGGAATAACTGAGAATTGGTTACAGCTTATAATTCATTAATTATGTAGCCCTCGTTTTCGTATTTGGCCTTATCAAAAGTAAAAAGTGTTTCTGATATTGGTTGATTGGTTTTAAAATCAGAAACAGTAAGAGTGGTTACCGTGCCGTTATTTCCTGTTTCAATCAATTTATAAATATGATTTGTATTTACATCAACACCCAATAAAATTTGCTTAATATCAGAATTACTATCAATAGGGGTTAGTTTTACATATTGTATTTTTCTACCTGTTATGTTTTGTAAAATATCCCATTTGTAATTGAATCCTTTTTTGTAGAAAGAGAAAAATTTTGAGGGTGTAATGGTTCCTTCTTCATTATCTTCAGCATCAGAAATATTTACTTCTTCATCTTCGGTAATGATAGTGTAAGTTTTTCTACCATCAAAAAATTGATTCGTACCTAAAAAATTAACATTGTACAAATCTCCTTTTAGGGTTACATCTCCTCTGGTTTCTTGATGTACTTTCTCCTTTGCATTGTCTAAGTTGTACTTGAACTGAACATAAATATTTTCATATTTGTTCATTTTATTGGACACCTCATCAAGTAACTTCTTTGCTTTTGCATCGGTTTGAGCAAATGTAAATGAAACACTAAGTATTAAAACAATAGTTGTAATTAAATTTTTCATCTTATGTTTTCTTTATCTATTTGATTTTATTATTCTAATATTATAAGCCTTTTTCGTCTCTTAACAGCTGTTCTAAGGCTAAAATATCCGGCACTAATACTTGCCTTGCTTTGCTACCTTCAAATTTACCAACTATCCCAGCAGCCTCCAATTGATCTATGATTCTACCTGCTCTATTGTAACCCAGCTTCAACTTTCTTTGTAGTAAGGAAGCTGAGCCTTGTTGTGCATTTACAATAACTCTTGCTGCATCTTCAAATAAATCATCTCTATCCGACATATCTATATCAATACCTGTGCCATTCTCTTCACCTACATATTCAGGTAAAAGGTGTGCACTAGCATAAGCTCGTTGCGAGCCTATAAAGTCAGTAATTCTATCAACCTCTGGGGTATCTACAAAAGCACATTGCAAACGTGTGACTTCGTTACCAGTTGAAATTAACATATCTCCTTTACCAATGAGTTGATCTGCACCCGGACCGTCCAAAATGGTTCTAGAATCAATCTTTGAAGTAACTCTAAATGCTACCCTTACTGGGAAATTTGCCTTAATAATACCTGTAATTACATTTACCGAGGGTCTTTGCGTAGCTACGATCAAGTGGATTCCTACTGCTCTTGCCAATTGTGCTAAACGTGCAATTGGTGTTTCTACCTCTTTTCCTGCAGTCATAATTAAATCTGCAAATTCATCAATAACCAAGACAATATAAGGTAAAAACGCATGTCCATTTTCGGGGTTTAATTTTCTAGCTTTAAACTTTTCGTTATACTCTTTAATATTTCTAACATAAGCATCCTTGAGCATATCGTACCTATTGTCCATTTCAATACATAAAGAGTTCAATGTATGGATAACTTTAGTTGTATCTGTGATAATGGCGTCTTCACTATCTGGCAGCTTTGCCAAATAATGGCGTTCAATTTTATTAAAAAGTGTCAATTCTACTTTCTTAGGGTCAACCAGCACAAATTTCACCTCTGCGGGATGTTTTTTATAGAGTAATGAAGTCAGTACCGCATTTAACCCAACCGATTTACCTTGACCCGTAGCACCTGCCATAAGCAAGTGTGGCATTTTTGCCAAATCAATTACAAAAGTTTCGTTAGAAATTGTTTTACCTAAAGCCAACGGCAATTGCATTTTTGCGTTTTGGAATTTTTGTGTCGAGAGTACCGATTTCATCGAAACAATGGTCGATTTTTTATTTGGCACTTCAATACCTATAGTCCCTTTACCTGGAATTGGTGCAATAATACGAATACCCAAAGCCGCTAATGACAGGGCAATGTCATCCTCTAAATTTTTAATTTTAGAAATTCTAACCCCAGCTTCTGGTACAATTTCGTACAACGTAACTGTAGGTCCAATGGTTGCTTTAATGTTTGCAATACCTATTTTATAATTATTTAGGGTATCGACAATTCGGTCTTTATTTGCCTCAAGCTCTTCTTGGTCTATTTGAATATTTTCGTTACCATAATCTTTTAACAAATCTAAATCTGGAAATTTGAATTCTGAAAGTTCTAATGTTGGGTCAAATTCACCAAAATCATCAACTAATTTATTGGAAAGGTTTTCTACTAGATGATCTTCTTCAAAAGTTTTTTCAACTTCGATTTTAACTTCGTCATGAGTTGGTGGATTAACTTCTAGTTTAGAAGGTTTTATTTTTTCTTTGACCTCTACTTTAGGTTCTTCCTTTTGGGTGGTTTCTTCAATTTTTGTGTCTAAATTTAATTCTAATTCAGACGTTGGTTTTTCAGGTATAGTTTCTGCTATATAACCATCATCAGTAACATCATCAATACCCACTTTTTTTGTACCAAAACGTAAGGCTCCTTTTCTTTTTGAGATATTTGTTTTTAAGCTTTCTGGTGTAATCTTAAATTTGGAAATAAGGTAAGCCAATCCTGAAAATAGTAACAATAAGAATATACCTGTTTTACCTATAAAGTCTTTTAAATAATCATTAAGCTCATAACCAATAGTACCTGATAACAAAGCTTTGTCTGGAAAGAAAAACCCAATAGCCAAAGCTAACCATATCATAAATACAATACCCCAAAACCATGCTCTTCGCATTGGCTTAAAGGTAATATTAAACAATACATAAAGTCCTGAAAAGAAGAATAGAAAAGGGATTATAAAAGCTGAAACACCAAAACCTTTAAAAATAAAAAAGTTACTAATAATTGCCCCTATTTTGCCCAATAGATTATTGGTTTCAGCCAATCTATTAGAAAACAAATGCAACTGACTCTGGTCAGATTTCCAAGTATTGAAGAATGATAAAAAAGATACGAGTAGAAATATCCCAAAGAGAACCAAAAAAATACCAAAAACAAGATGTGTTTGTTTGCTCTTAAAAAAACTAACAACACGATTTTTTTTCTTTGCTTTTGATTTTGCTTTAGTAGTCGTTTTTTTCTTTTTTGCCATTATTCAGTTCAATAATCTGTAGTCATTTAGTTGTTAGATAGTTACATAAAAAGCAATATAAATAATGACTCGCCAATAATTAGCAAAAGTACATAAAATTATAGAGTCTTGAAGTGGCTTTAAGAAAATTTTGGGATATAGATAATCAAGCCAATAATTACTGCAATAATTGCAGCAAAAGTTGCCGCACCAGCAGAAATATCTTTTATAAAACCTATTTTTTTATTGTAAGCCGGATGCACAAAATCCGATAGCTTTTCTATGCCTGTATTTAACGATTCTGCAACCAAAACCAATCCGATAGCTAAAAATTGAAACATCCATTCGGTTGCAGATATTTGCATTATAAAACCCAAAACACTAACTATAATAGCAATAAAAATCTGAATTATAACACTATGCTCGGTTGTAATGAGCAACCAAGTACCTTTTAAGGCAAATTTTAGACTTCTTAACCTGCCTATTAAAAAATTATCATCTGGGTTTTTCATTAAAATCTATTCATCCTGTAAGGCTTCTAATGCTGCTTTATAATTAGGTTCATCAACTATTTCGGGTACTTGCTCTGTATATACAACCTTACCTGATTCATCTAAAACTAAAACCGCTCTCGAATGTAAATGGGCTAACGGACCATCTGTAATAGTTAGTCCATAATTTTTACCAAACTCTCCTGTGGCAAAATCAGATAAGTTAATTACATTTTCTATGCCTTCTGCACCACAAAAGCGTCCTTGTGCAAAAGGTAGGTCTCTGGAAATACACAAAACTTTTGTGTTCTCAAATTCTGCCGCTTCCTGATTAAACTGTCTAACCGAAGCAGCACATGTACCTGTATCTATACTTGGAAAAATATTTAAGATTACTTTAGAACCTTTATAATCTGTTAAATTAGATTCTGATAAATCAGTTTTAATCATTTTAAAATTGGGAGCCTGTGTTCCAACCTCAGGTAGGTTTCCTAATGTATTTATACTATTTCCCTTTAATGTTATTGCCGCCATAATTATATATTTTTTTCTTTCCCTCAAAAATACATTAAAAATTAAATATTTTTAACTTTTTAATTGCATTAAAATGAACGGCAATAAGTATTAATTATTTTTTAACAATTTCCTTAATTAATTTTATCTATTTTTGGATAACGAACAATATTCAAAAAAATCTTCGGCATTAATTTTGATAGTAGTTAGAAATGTATTTTAATCGTTTTATACAACCTCTTTTTTGCATCTTTTTGATTGCAGGATGTTTTGGTCAATTATTGGCTCAATCTGACTCAATATCAAAGACTACTCCATTATTAATAAACGATAATCAGAAAAAATTAAAAATATTAGATATATCGATTTTAGATACATCTGAAAAAGAATCTATTTTCAATGTTGAAAAAAAGCCTTATTTACTTGGCTTTAAGTCAAATGTTGATAAGTATTTTAACCCACCCGAAGTATCTAAGCGAAAAGTTTCTAATTTTATGACTGGTTCTGGTAATGATGAGGACGACTCTGATATACTCAAGAAAAAATACTTTAACGGTAAAGATGTAAGCGATGTACAACTATCTAGTGATTTCAGTTTAGGTACACTATATAGTACTTCAAATACGGTAAGAATTGAGGTTAGAGACCATAGTCTTATTGATGGTGATAGAATAAGAGTGTTTTTGAATGAAAAAATGTTGAAGTCAACGGTTAGCCTTAAAGGTCTGTACTATATTATAAATATTGATCTTAAAAAAGGGTATAACCGTATTGATATAGAAGCTTTAAATGAAGGATTTTCTGGTCCTAATACTGCAGAAATAAGAGTATTTGATGAAAAAGGGTATTTGCTCGATGAAAAGGAATGGAATATTAGAATTGGGCAAATAGCTACATTGGGTGTTGTAAGAGAATAGAGTGCCTACATTGATATACTAAAAAATAATACGTGTGTGTATACATAAGTAAAATAGTTTAACCATCTATTTTATAATTAGACATTTAAAAATTAAATTCATCCCTTAGGTTATGACAGAAAAACACCAACTATTAACCGACAAACAATTTGAAAAGCAATTTGAAAACTGCACATTACCACCTGTTTTAGTTACTTATGAGGCTCATTTACGTTTGGCTTATATCCATGTAAAAAAATATGGTATAAAAAAAGCAGCTGTTACGCTCTATAAGCAATTAACTGCTTTTAACACAAAATTCGGTCATGTACTTATTCTTAGCAAAGCTAATATCAAAGCTTTTGTAAAATTAATTTACGATTTTATAAAAAAAGCTACAACAACAAGTTTTAGAGGTTTGCTGTTGGAGTTCCCTGATTTAAAAACACATCTTTCCGCTTTGTTAATTCAGCCAACACCGACGGAAACACCCGCTGAAATCAAACAAGCTCAAAATGAATTGGCTGGCTTCAGTGTGTTGTAACCAAGCTTTAACCCATTTATGATTTGAAGCTACTCTACAAACTCTTAAATTACTTTTTTAAGACCACTACAAAAAAGGAATGTCATACTATATTAATTGGTTCCAATGCATATTATAGAAGACTGTCTCCACAAAACAAGAAAATATTCTTAACAAGAACCTTGATTTTCCTTTTCACCACCAATTTTGATGCTAAGCCCGGTTTTGTGTTGACCAAAAAGATGAAAACAATTATTTCAAGTGCATTTGTTCAAATAACTTTTGGGCTGAACTTCCACACCTTGTCAACATTCAAATTAATTTTTATAACACCTGTACCTTATACTTATAAACACAAAGAAATTTTAATGCATGGAGATGTAAACTTACATACCAAAAGGATAAATATGGTCTGGCCAGTAGTAAAAAAAGGATTTGAAATATCTGATGATGCTTTAAATTTAGCAATACATGAATTTGGCCATTGCCTGATTTTTGAAAATGCTGCAAGATCTAACTTTAGTAGAATTTTTAAGAAAAATGCATTTATAAAATGGAAGAAACATGCTTATAAGAAATACCTAAAAATGAAAAGTAATCAAAGTAATGTTTTGCGTGAATATGCCGGTAGTAATTTGATCGAACTTTTCTCAGTGGCCTTGGAAGCTTTCTTCGAAAAACCTAATTATTTCTATAAGCACGAACCTGAACTGTATTTAAGCATGGCGGTATTGCTAAATCAAGACCCCAGAAACAAATCAAATCCACTTCAATTAAATAAGCCAAGATTTAAGCTCTGATAGATGCTGTTTTTAATTGACTATAGATGAATTAAATTTTTACTGTAAGCTTTTTATAAATTCATTATAAGTTCTAATTACCTTATCAGGAGAACCTTCTACGGAACTTGCGACAATCAAATTTTCTTTTAACTTCATTGTTTCTTTTTTAAAAAATGCTCTTTTTTAAAACCACTAAAACTTCAACCACATTATCAATCTCATGTTTGGTATTATATTTACTAAAAGAAAACCGCACCGAAGTATGTTCAGCTTCTTTTTTACCCAAAATAGCGTTCAGTACATGTGTGCCTTTTGCACTTCCGCTTTGGCAGGCACTTCCACCGGAGGCTGCAATCCCTTTTAAATCCAATTGAAACAACAGCAAGGGTAACGTTTTTGGAAAACGAACATTTAAAATAGTGTAGGTGCTCTTTTCTAAATCAGCTGAACAACCATTAAATGTCACCTCAGGAAATGTAGCTTTTAGCTGCTTAATAAAATATGTTTTTAATTCGGTAATGTATTTTTTATCAGCATCTAGGTTTTTTAAAGCAATATCTAATGCGGTTTGCATTCCCGCTATTTGTGGTACATTTTCCGTTCCTGCTCTTGCACCACGCTCCTGCTCTCCTCCTATTAACATTGGTTTTATGCCAAATCCTTTTTTTATAATGGCAAATCCCACACCTTTTGGCCCGTGAAATTTATGTGCACTTGCCGTAATAAAATCAATAGGCGTTTCTTGCAAATCCATATTAAAATGACCAATAGCCTGAACGGTATCCGAATGGAACAGAGTATTATTTGCCATACATAAATCGGACACTCTTTTAATATCTAACAAATTGCCTATCTCATTGTTTGCGGACATTAAACTAACTAAAGTTTTATCTTCACTATTATTCATCAACGCCTCCAAATGAGCGTAATCAATCAATCCATTAGTATTTAAATCTACAAAGTTAATAGCAATATCAAACTCATCCGCCAAAGCCTCAACGGTATGCAGTACGGCATGGTGTTCAATTTTAGAAGTAATAATGCGTTTTACACCCAAATTAACCACAGCATTTCGTAAAATTAAATTGTCGGCCTCGCTACCACCAGCAGTAAAAACAACTTCACTAGCTGTAACGTTAAAATGTTTTGCTATACTTTTCCTAGCCTCCACAACCACGGTCTTTGCTTTTCTACCCAATTGGTGCGTAGAAGACGGATTACCATAAACAGTAGTCATTATTTCTGCAATTCGTTCAATTACTTTGCTATCAATTGGTGTTGTAGCTGCATTATCTAAATATATTATTCCCATTACTACAAAAGTAATCAAAATTAACAGTAAGTATTTTTATAGTGTTGGGTATTTCTGCTATTTTTGTTGCTATGAACAGAATACTCCTATTTTTTATTCTTTTAGCAACCTTATCATGTGATGATGGTAACTTTGATGTGCCTGAATTTCAATTTTCATCAATTGACATTGATGACTGTGGTGATGTAGTGCTGTTTAAAATCAATGAAAATGAAACGCTGGTTATTGAAATAGACCCCAACTTACCTGACAGTCTAACTTTTTTGACTAACGAGTGGAAAGATAAAACGTTTTCCGTAACCGAAACTGGAACGAATAAAATTACTTATAGGACATTAGCTGAAAAACCCACGTCAAGCTATTTTTGTCAAAACATTCCACCAACTTCACCTGCCGTTGTCAGTGAATGGACTGGCACAGGGACTATTTTAGTAAATACGGTATTTACTAAAGATGATAATGACAATGTAGAAGAAGAAATAGATGAAGATGAAGACTTAGATGGAGATGGAATCCCTAATTATATCGATTCAGATGATGATGGGGATGGTATAGCAACAAGAAATGAAGATATAGATGGTGATGGCGATCCTACCAATGATGATACGGATGGTGATGGTAAACCTAACTATTTAGATGATGATGATGATAATGACGGCACTGATACTAAGTTTGAATCAACCACAGAAGATGCCAACGGAAATGATATTAAAGATTATTTGGATGCTGACACCACCACTAGTTTAAGTGAAGCTAGAGAATTGGAAAACAGCTACGAAGAGCTTTATGAAACCACAATAATTATTGAACCCTTAAAATTAACAAACAGTAAAGGTGAACCAATCAATTACGATAGGTATGAATTTGGGACTATAGAAACTTCAAAAACCATAACACCAGAATAAAATGGGTATTATCTCTTTTTTAGAAGAAAATATGCTCTCATGCCAATGGAAACAAATGGGAGTTGAGTGTATGGGTTGTGGTATGCAACGCTCATTGATTCATTTGCTAAAAGGGGAATTTTTAGAGGCTTTTTATATGTATCCCGCTATTTATACTTTAATAGGAATGTTTTTGTATTTAGGTTTACACATAAAGTTTGCGTTTAAAAATGGGCACAAAATTTTATTATATCTATTTATTGCCAATATCTTAATTATGCTAACCAATTATATTATAAAAATCTATTAATCAACAAAATTTAAAATTATGGAAAAACAAAAATTACCACATTCTCAATCGGCATTAATTTTGGGAATCGTTTCGATAGTTACCTCGTGTTGCTGTAACGGGGTTCCTGGCCTAATTATAGGATTTATCGGTTTAACCAAAGCAAAAAAAGCAATTGCAATCCATAATGAAAACCCTGAACAATATGAGGGTATTAATAATGCAAATACTGGTAAAACGACTTCAATTATCGGACTTGTAATTGGGGGGTTAATTACCTTATGGTTGATTTATGCTATTTCTAGCGGTCAGTGGGGTGAAATGATGGAGCAATATATGGAGCTAATTGAACAGGCTCAAGAAAATCAGTAAGTAAACCTTTGTGAAACTCAAAAATTATTTAATGCTATTACTTTTATTGGTAATAGCATTATTTTATTTTAGTGTAAACCCAAATCAAGTTGATTTTTTACTTAAATGCCCACTTTACAAAACCACAGGAGTCTATTGCCCAGGTTGTGGTAGCCAACGTGCTTTTCATAACTTGTTACATGGTCATTTTTTAATTGCTTTACAAAACAATTTAATGCTAATCCTAGGGTTGGCAGGTTTGCTTTACCATTATGGAATACAAACTAGCAACCATATTTTTAAAACACAATTTAAAAGTGTTTTTAACAATAGAAAAGTAGTGTTTTTTATAATTGCTTTGCTTATACTCTTTTGGATACTTAGAAATATCCCTATATATCCTTTTACTTCACTGACTCCTATAAATCAATCACTATAATTAAATTTTATTTAAACTTTAGGTAGGAGTTTTACTTATTCAGTTGTTCTATATACAACCGACTTACCGAACCCAAAACACACTATTAATCCTATATCATCGATATTATGGCTTAATAGTTGTATTGTATTAACATAAACTTAAAAATTCACGCTATGAAAAAGTTAATTTTAACAGCATTTATAATGCTGTCAACATTTATATATTCGCAAGAATATAGTAAGTTATCAATTGAACCCTCAATTGGTATTACAAAAATTCAAGACATTACCTCTTTTAGGTTTGCAAACTACAACTTAGGTGGTAGGTATATGTTTAATAACAAGTTTGGAGCTAGATTATCTGCAACTTACACAAACAATATCGAGAACTATACCTCAGTTGATATTCAAGGAGTGGCCAATGTAGGCAGATTGTTAAACTTTGAAGATTTTACAGATAAATACACAATATTATTTGGTATGGGTGGAGATTTTACATATCTGCATAAAATAAGTGACCCAAAAATATTTAGACCAAATACCAATTTTCATTTAATGGCAAGTATAGATAATTTATATAAAATCAATAAAGCTATTGCATTAAAAGCATCTTTAAAGGTGGTTACTGGTATTAATGATATTCAAGAAAGTGATTTATATACTACAAATTCAGTAGGTATAAATTTAGGTGTTTCATATACTATAGGTAACAAAGACCATATTGATTGGTATGTTAAAAAAATTGAACCTATTATAATAGACAGTACAAAAACCATAATCGAAAAACCTGTTATAAATAATTACATAACTAAAGAGAGTGATTGTAATTGTAGTCAAAATGAGTATGTATTTTTTGACAATGATAGAGCGGAAATAAAAGAAACTGGCCTAAACGCAATAGCCAAAATAGTTAATTACCTAAAAGCAAATACCGAAAAAGAAGTAAGCTTGATAGGTTATGCCTCAAACACAAATAATACAACTGCTGATTATGACAATATGCTTTCAGAAAAAAGAGCACAAGTAATTTTTGAGAAACTAATGGAGTTGGGCATTTCCGCAGGTAGAATAAATCTAGAATTTAGAGGAAAAGATACTGACAAAGTAGAATCTTCATTTGATTTTGCTCGAAGAGTAGAATTGTTAATAAGATAAATTAAAAAACTAAAAAAACTCCTGAAGTTGCTTACTTCAGGAGTTTTATATTCTCTCTATATTTTCAAACTCATAATATCATAATGTGAGCCTTGAGTAACTACAACACCGTCCTTAAGTACGATTAATTGTGGTGATTGGTGCATAACACCAAACCTAGTAGCTATTTCATCAGAAATTGATCTGAAACTCAATAGATCCAAATAGTAAAAATCGATCTCATCTGTATCTTCCTGACGTTCAAACTGCCGTAATACACCACTACTAATTCCACATCTGGTGCTATGTTTAAATATAGCTTGATATTTTGAATTAGACTTTTTAACAATATCATCCAATTGGTTGATCTCCGTTAACGAAATCCAATTTATTTTAGGTTGTTCAGTTTTCTCAGTTCCTTTTCCAAACAAACTTTTAAGTATTCCCATATCTTATATTTCATATAATAGACAAAATGTCTTGTAAAATTCATTTTTACAGTCATTTTGTCGCTCTTTGTATTCCAATCTTACGATGGAATACAATTTGAGTTATTCTTTACAACATTAATATAAAGAGATGAATTTTAATAACTATACTATAAAATCGCAAGAAGCCGTGCAACAAGCTCAGCAAATTGCACAAGGCTTTGGACATCAACAAATTGAAAATGCCCATATCCTAAAGGGTATTTTTGAGGTTGACGAGAACGTAACGCCTTTTTTACTGAATAAATTGGGTGTGAATGTTGACATTTTCAAACGGACCTTAGACAATATTATTTCAAGTTTTCCGAAAGTTTCTGGAGCTGAACTCATGCTTTCACGTAAAGCGGGCACCATGATGACCGATGCAGCGAATATTGCCAAAAAAATGAAAGATGAATACATTTCTATCGAGCATATACTATTGGCTATCTTAAAAGCTAAGGATAACACCGCTCAATTGATGAGAGATAATGGTATCACTGAAAAAGATTTAAGGGCAGCCATTGAAGAATTGCGAAAAGGGAGTAAAGTAAAAAGTCAAGGTGCAGAAGATACCTACAATGCGTTAAGCAAATACGGAAAAAACCTGAACCAACTGGCTAATGACGGAAAATTAGATCCAGTTATTGGTCGCGATGAGGAAATACGAAGAATTTTACAAATTTTATCGCGTAGAACTAAAAACAATCCCATATTAATAGGTGAACCCGGTGTGGGTAAAACCGCCATTGCGGAAGGATTGGCACATAGAATTGTAAAGGGTGATGTACCAGAAAACCTAGCAGAAAAAATTATCTATTCACTGGATATGGGTGCATTGATTGCGGGAGCTAAATACAAAGGTGAATTTGAAGAACGTTTAAAATCGGTCGTAAAAGAAGTGGTTTCTGCTGATGGGCAAATTGTGCTATTTATTGATGAAATACACACGTTGGTTGGTGCTGGCGGTGGACAAGGAGCTATGGACGCAGCCAATATTTTAAAGCCGGCTTTGGCACGAGGCGAACTCCGTGCAATAGGTGCAACTACGTTGGACGAATACCAAAAACACTTTGAAAAGGATAAGGCTTTAGAGCGTCGTTTCCAAAAAGTGGTAGTTGATGAACCCGATACGGAAAGTGCTATTTCCATTCTTCGAGGTATTAAGGATAAATACGAAACACATCACAAGGTGCAAATTAAAGATGATGCTATTATTGCAGCCGTTGAGCTTTCGCAACGCTATATCACGGACAGGTTTTTACCAGATAAAGCGATTGACCTGATGGATGAATCTGCCGCAAAACTGCGTATGGAGATCAATTCTAAACCGGAGGAGCTTGATGTCTTGGACAGAAAGATTATGCAGTTGGAAATAGAAATCGAAGCTATCAAACGAGAAAAAGACGAAAAAAAACTGAAAAGTTTAAAAGAAGAAGTCGCCAATTTTAAAGAAGAACGTGAAGGCATTTATGCCAAATGGAAAAGCGAAAAAGAAGTTGTTGATCAAATTCAAGCCGCTAAAAAAGCTATTGAAGAATATAAATTGAAAGCTGAAAAGGCTGAACGAAATGGGGAGTACGGCAAAGTAGCGGAAATCCGTTATGGAAAAATAAAAGCTGAAGAGGAAAAGTTGGCTACACTACAAAAGGATGTCTTAAAAAATCAAGATACTGCATTAATAAAAGAAGAAGTTACCGCTGAGGACATTGCAGAAGTGGTCGCCAAATGGACAGGAATTCCCGTTCAAAAAATGTTGCAGAGCGAGCGTGAAAAACTCTTGAAGCTAGAAGACGAACTACACAAACGTGTAATTGGCCAAGACGAAGCCATTCAAGCCGTTGCAGATGCCGTGAGACGTTCTAAAGCGGGACTGCAAGATATGAAACGACCCGTGGGCAGTTTCCTATTTTTGGGAACTACTGGTGTTGGTAAAACAGAGTTGGCAAAAACATTGGCAGCCTACCTATTTGATGATGAAAGTGCCATGACCCGTATTGACATGAGTGAATATCAGGAACGTCATGCAGTTAGCAGACTGGTTGGTGCACCTCCAGGGTACGTAGGTTATGAAGAAGGTGGCCAGTTGACCGAAGCCGTGAGACGTAAACCATATTCGGTGGTGTTGTTGGATGAAATTGAAAAAGCACATCCTGATACGTTTAATATTTTGCTACAGGTATTAGATGAAGGTCGTTTAACTGACAATAAAGGTAGAGTAGCCGATTTTAGAAATTCAATCATCATTATGACCTCAAATATGGGCTCGCAGATTATTCAAGAGAACTTTGAAGATTTTGATATGACCAATCGCGATCAAGTTACGGAGAATACCAAGGTTCAAGTTATAGATTTGTTGCGAAAAACCATTCGCCCAGAATTTATAAACAGAATTGACGAAATAGTTATGTTTACACCGCTGAATGAAGCTGAAGTAACTCAGATTGTAAAATTACAATTAAACGGTCTGACTAAAATGTTAGCTGAAAAAGGAATAACTCTTGCAACTACAGACGAAGCTGTTGAAAGTCTATCTCGCCAAGGGTTCGACCCTCAATTTGGAGCAAGACCTATAAAAAGAGTAATCCAAAAAAAGGTATTGAACGAACTGTCTAAAGAAATTCTTTCGGGCAATGTAACTGCTAATAGTAATATATTGTTAGATGCCTTTGACGATAAATTAGTATTCAGAAATAAATAATTTAGACATCAATTATTCTTCTCTTAAGCAAAGAAAGATGAAGGATAAAATTAAAAAGTGATGAGAAATCAGGCTTTTATGAGCCTGATTTCTTTATTTAAAGAGTTAACCAAACCCATAAACTTATGAACTGGCTTTTAGGATTATTATTTATTCTTATAATACTATTTTTAATCAGCAACTACAATAAGAAAAAAAGATTAGCCAGTTTAAGAAAGAGATTATTGGAAAACTGGGGTAAACCTAAGTCAGAAAAGTTCTACTTTCAGTCAATTGGTAAGTATTTTTATAATAATAGCCATAAAAAGAAAGCATATCATACTATTTCCGACCGTGTCAAATCCGATTTAGATATTGATGCAGTTTTTCAATTTATAGACCGGACTTCATCTAAAATCGGTCAGCAATTTCTTTACTATAAACTAAGGACGATTGAGAACATTGATAAATTACATAGGTTTAGTTCTTTTAGTAAAAATTTCACTAATGATAGCAATCTAAGACTCAAATGTCAAATTCTTCTGTCAAACTTAAATTCCAATGCCGCTTATGAATTGGAAAAATTAATTAACGACAAAACTATTGAAAAACCCAAGAACATTAATTGGGTTTATATCCTAACTGCAACCTCTGTCACATCAATTTTTCTGGTATTTGTCCATCCCCTATTTTTATTACTATTAATTCCTGTTTTTGCCGTTAACACTATTTTACACTATAAAAATAAGGAAAACATCACTTATTATTTAGATGGTGTATCGCAGCTTAACAAAAGTTTAATAGTCAGTAAAGAACTGGCTAAATTCGAAAAAATAAAATTCTATTTTACCAATCTGTCTTTTATTAAAAAGATAAATACTATTCACCTTAAAACAAAATTTATAGGGCTTGAGAAACATATAGAAAGTGAATTTGCCGCATTGTTTTGGTTAGCAATTGAACTTATAAAAATTCTATTCAATGTAGAGTATATTATCTTTTACAGCTTTATTGATTCCATTACAAAAGAAAAAGAGAGTATTGAAAAACTATTTCTTTTTATTGGAGAAATAGATGCCGCTATTTCAACAGCTTCTCTAAAGGCAGGTAAAGAACAAATTTGTACACCTAATTTTACTGATAAAAAACAAATTCAAACGACTGAAATTTATCATCCTTTAATTAAAAATTGTGTCGATAATGATTTAAACCTCAAAGATAAAAGTATGCTATTGACAGGTTCTAACATGTCTGGCAAAACTACTTTTATCAGAACCATAGCAGTTAATAGTATCTTAGCTCAAACACTAAATATTTGCTTTGCTAAAAGTTACACAGCTCCATTTTTAAAAATCCACACTTCAATTAGAATAACAGATGATTTGCTAGAAGACACCAGTTATTATTTACAAGAAGTACTCACGATTAAAGAATTGATAAAAGCTTCAAAAGCCGAAGAAAACTGCCTATTTGTTCTTGATGAGATTTTTAAAGGAACTAATACTATTGAACGAATTTCGGGCGGAAAAGCAATTTTATCCTATTTAAATCAGCAGAACCATATTGTTTTAGTTTCAACACATGATATTGAACTGACCGAAATGCTAAAAAAAGAAAACTACGAACTATATCACTTTAGTGAACAAATTGAAAATGGTAAACTATTATTTGATCATAAATTGAAAAGCGGGAAATTAAAAACAAGAAATGCAATCAAAATTTTGGAATTATATGATTATCCGAAAATAATTATTACAGATGCAAAAAAAATAGAGGAGGAACGCTTTGGATAAAAACTGCTTTTTACAGTTAACCCTGAGTTTCAATTATTATTTATAATTTGCAATATTCTTTATATAAAGAAATACAAATGCAAGACAAAAACTTCAATTTTTGGCAAAAATGGCTAACCTATGCGAACATAATTACCGTAATAGTTGGATTGCTTGTGGCGTTTGCTGGAAATTCTTTCTTTTTCGATTTGCACAACGACCACACCAAAGCCCTTTTCTTTAAATCTACTGAGTTTCAACCAGAAGTATTACTATTAAAAAACTGGCTTTTTGGAATTATTGGCGGTACTATAGTCGGGTTTCATATTTTAATGATTCTAATTTCCGAAAACGCTTTTAAAAATAAAGAACGCTGGGCTTATAATGCTATGTGGTATGCTATGTTATCTTGGTTCGTTATTGACAGCGGTATATCAATCTATTATGGTGCTGTGCATAATTTAGTTTTAATTAATTTAGTTGCACTGGTACTAATTTGTATTCCTTTAGTAATGACTAGAAAGGCATTTATAAAATAACACTATAAAACAATTATGTTAATTAGTACTTTGTATACAAAATTTGTATTACTTCTAAATTGATGTCATTATAAAATTAAAATATACCGTTTGGTATATTTTTTATATATTTGCGTTATGCAAACTAAAGCAGAACTTACAAAACTTCATATTTTAAAAACGGTTGCTCCCATATTTAATCAGTATGGTTATGCTGCAACGAGCTTGAGTGATATTACCGAAGCCACCAATTTAACTAAAGGAGCAATATATGGTCATTTTGAAAATAAAGAAGAATTGGCCACTGCAGCCTTTAATTACAATGTAAAAACCATGCTGACCAGAATTGGAGAGCATTTGCAATCCAACGATTCTCCAATTCAAAAACTCTATTTGATTACCGATTTTTATAGAAATTATTACGATTACAGTCAAGAACTGGGCGGATGTCCAATTATTAATATAGGTGTTGATGCTAACAATCAAAACACAGCTTTAATGGAAAGAGTACGTTACGTAGTTCAAAAAATACAAGACCAAGTAGCTACATTAATTAAAAGAGGCATTGAATTAGGTGAAATCAGTTCAGAAATAAACGCGATGACCTACGCCAAACGTATTGATACACTATTGCAAGGGGCAATTTTTTTGACCTATACCATGAATGACGATTCTTACCTTAAAGAAACAACAGATTATATTGATGTTATTATTACAAATGAATTAAAACAATAAAATTTTTTAACTAAACATATACCAATCGGTATATTTAAAACTAAACATATGCAAAACTTACCTAAAATAGTAACTAACCAAACCAAAATCAGGTTTCAAGATTGTGACCCGTTCAATCACTTAAACAACGGAAGTTATATCAATTACTTTATGAATCATCGTGAAGATATGTTAATTAAACACTACGATGTAGATATTTATGCTCTTGCAAAAACTACTGGTAAAAGTTGGGTCTCGTCTAGTAATCAGATTGCCTATTTACGTCCCGCCTTTTTAATGGAAACGGTAACCATAGAATCACAATTGATAAATTACTCAGAAACTGATCTTCTTGTAGAAATGCGTATGTATGATAAAGACAAAACTGAATTAAAAGCAATAATTTGGTGCGGTTTTGTTCATTTCAATTTATTAAAACAAAGTCGTGACACGCACAACGAAAAATTTATGAATCTGTTTAAGGAAATTTGTCTTCCTTTAGAAAATAGTAAAACTTTTGAGCAAAGAATACAAGGTCTAAAATCTAAAAACCCAACATTAGTTTAATTGACGTATAAAAAAACTGAAAAAAAGTCATAAACACCTAATATTCAGACGTCAAAATGTCATTTTTCGTATCCGGACTTGATATTTTTATGTCAAAATATCAGAAAGTATCTAATGGTATTCAATTTGCTGTAGTACTAACAAACAAATAGAAAGTTTAACTTTAAAATTATAAAATTATGTTAGTAAAAAGCAAAGGCGTTCCAGTTATGCCAACAATTTTAGATGATTTTTTCAGAGATTGGAATACAACCAATTTTTCAGAGACCAATACAAGTTTACCTGCTGTAAATATTAAAGAAAATGAAGATGAATTTACAGTACAAGTAGCTGTACCGGGAATGGATAAAAAAGATTTTCAGATTGATCTGGATAATGATGTATTGACCATATCCTCAGAAAAGAAAGAAGAAAATGAAGAAACAAAAGACAATTATACTCGTAGAGAGTACAGTTACCAATCTTTTAAAAGAAGTTTTAATTTGCCAAAAAATGTAGTCGATAGCGATAAAATAAAAGCGAACTACAAAAATGGAGAATTGAGTATTGCTATTCCTAAACGCGAAGAAGCAAAACCAAAACCAGCCAGACTTATTGAGGTAAAGTAAAAAATATAGGAGTATTGTTTTAAAACAATACTCCTTTTTTGATTGCATTGAACAATAACAACAAAAGATATAACGATGAAAAAAATAATAGCACTGAGCCTATTGTTATCTTTTTCGTTAACCAGTTGTATCGGTCAAGAAAAAACTGATAAAAACAATTCAGAAAAAGATACAATTCAGCCAAAAATAAATACTAGTGTCCATAAAGAATATGATGAAAATGGTAATTTAATCAGTATTGATTCCACTTATTCCTATTTTTATTCCAATATTAAAAACGATTCCATTTTAGAACAGCAATTCTACAAAGATTTCAAAATGGGATTTGATAACAACTTCAAAAATATTGACAGTCTTTTTATGAAAGACTTTTTTATGGATACGCCATTTAAAATGAACGATTTTTATACTGATGATTTTTTTGAAAACAGATTTGAGCTACGCCAAAAAATTATGCGTGATGTTTTTAAACGAATGGATTCTTTAAAGAACAGTTACTATTTGGATAGAAAAAATGAAATTAAGAAACAAATATAAAATGTAACTACTCTAAACGGACGTATTATTTAATAGGGACAACATTTTCAGTCCCTATTTTTTATATATAAGAAAACATAAAAAATTCCGTTATAAGTGTAGCTAAACAATTTTTATTAAAAATATTTCTAACTAAAACAGCCCAATGAAAAAGTTTCTATTTGCCATTTTACTGTTTTCACTAACATTTACTGCCTTTTCGCAACAAAAAGAAAAGACTACTTATTATCTAATTCGTCATGCAGAAAAAGAAAGAGTTGATAAAACAGATAAAAACCCAGAACTCAATAAAAAAGGAAAAGCTAGGGCAAAAAAATGGAGTAGAATTTTTGATGAATTAAAAATAGACGCCATTTATTCTACAGATTATAATAGAACATTACAAACCGCGGCACCTACAGCTAAGTCCAAAAAATTAGAAGTAAAGAAATATCATCCTATCAATATAGATATGGATTCCTTTTTAAAAGAAACTAAAGGAAAATCAGTACTTATTGTGGGACATAGTAATACTGTACCCAGTTTTGCCAATAAACTCATTGGTAATGGTAAATATCTAAATATTGATGACACCGACAATGACAACCTATATCTGGTTACTATTGAAGGCGACTTGATTGAGCATGTTGTAATTGATGTGGAGTAAACTTTTTTAACTGCTAAAAATAAAATTTCAACTGTATTAATGAGTAGATTTTAGTTAATTTTGCGGTAATGCAACCAAAAATTAACATAAAGAATAAAAAAGCTCGCTTTGAGTATGAAATTTTAGACACTTACGTGGCTGGAATCCAACTTACGGGTACTGAAATTAAATCCATAAGGGCCAGTAAAGCCCGTATTACCGAAAGTTTTTGTGAGTTTAACGACAAAGGTGAACTTTTTGTCATCAATATGTATATTGAAGAATATATTAATGGCAATATATACAACCACAAACCTAAAAGTGAAAGGCGTTTATTACTAAATAAACGTGAACTAAAAAAGCTTCAAAAAGAAGTTCAAAATGTAGGATTAACCATCATCCCACTAAAATTATTTTTAACGGATAAAGGCTGGGCAAAACTTGAAATCGGTTTGGCAAAAGGCAAAAAATTATATGACAAAAGAGAAACCATAAAAGATAGGGACAACAAACGGAATTTGGATAGAATTAAAAAAAACTATAAATGACGCTGAGCTCTTTTTTACAGTTGGTTCGGTGGAAGAACTTAGTAATGCTGGGGCTAATTCAATTTTTGTTTAAATACATCTATTTTCCTGCATTTTCAGTTGATACTGCTTTATCTAATTTAAACTTTTTAATTTTAGTTTTTACTACACTTATAATTGCAGCAGCTGGATATATTATCAATGATATTTATGATGTTGAGGCGGATAAAATCAATAAACCCACCAAGGTTTTAGTTAGTCGAAAAATAACTAGAAAACAAGCTAATTTTCTATATAATATTTTTAACGGTGTAGGATTGTTAAGCGGGTTGTATTTGGCATATACCATAGATAAATTATCCTTTGTAGCCATTTTTGTCATTACTATTTTATTATTAAAAGTCTATAATTCTGATTTTAAAAAAAGACCCTTAATCGGTAATATAGTTATATCACTGTTGGTTTCACTAAGTATTCTTATTGTGGGTGTTTTTGACATTATTCCTATGGTTACTGAAGATAATGATGTTGACCAGTATTACGCTTTTAGGGTATTGATAGATTATGCAGCCTTTGCCTTTATGTTTATGTTATTGCGTGAAATGGTTAAGGACGTTGAGGATGTTAATGGAGATAAAAACATGAACATGAAAACCCTGCCTATAATTTTAGGTAGAAAAAGAGCTAATTATATTATTTTTGGGCTTAGTTTTATTCCTTTAATTTTAATTACTTCTTATAGTTTTAATAGTTTTGGGAATGTGCCCTTTGTGTTGGCTTATATGCTTATTGTAGTGCTATTACCCCTACTCTATTTTATGACTAAAATATTATATGCCAAATCAAAAAAGGATTATATTTTTGCAAGCAAATTATTAAAACTGATTATGTTATTGGGTATGTTTTCCATAGCTGTTCTCTCGTTAACAATTTATTATGCTGGCTGATACATTAAAAAATTACAACATATTACTAGGTTCAAAATCACCTAGAAGGCAACAATTTTTAGAAGATCTGGGTATTTCATTTACTTTGGTTTCCATTGATGTTGAAGAAGAGTATCCTAAATATTTACATGGTAATGAAATTACAAGTTTTTTAGCAGAGTTAAAAGCAGATGCTTATGAAAATGAGCTAGGTGATGATGAAATACTTATTACTGCAGACACTATTGTAAGAGCTTCTGGAAAAGTGTTGGGGAAACCTAAAGATGTTGATGATGCTAAAAAAATATTGACTTTTCTATCTGAAAGACAACATGAAGTCATTACTTCTGTTTGTCTCAAAACCAAAAATAAAACCAAAATAATCAGTGATACAACTATTGTTCACTTTAAAAAATTGACAGAAGAAGAAATAGATTTTTATATTGAAAACTTTAAGCCTTTTGATAAAGCGGGAGCTTATGGTATTCAAGAATGGATAGGTTATATTGCTGTTGAAAAAATAGAGGGTAGTTTTTACACAGTAATGGGTTTCCCTGTTCATAAGTTTTATAAAGAAATAATGAATTTTTAACCCTAAAATCTTTTCAATTGATATTTTTGTTACAGTAAATGATTATAATTGATAGTATCGTCATGCTGAACTCGTTTCAGCATCTCATTTGTTCATTTAATTACAATTAAGTTAGACCTTAAACCAAGTTCAGGGTGACGTATGTCTTAAGCATACATATAATTAAATATTATTTTAATGAAAAAATACACTTTTACCGAAAAACAGGATACACGTTCAGGCTTCGGAGCTGGATTAGCAGAATTAGGCAGAACCAATCCTAATGTGGTAGCTCTTTGTGCCGATTTAATTGGTTCCTTAAAAATGGACAAGTTTATTGAGGAAAATCCTGAACGTTTTTTTCAAGTAGGTATTGCTGAAGCCAATATGATGGGTATTGCAGCAGGATTGACCATTGGCGGTAAAATTCCCTTTACAGGTACTTTTGCTAATTTTTCTACGGGTAGGGTATATGATCAAATTCGTCAATCAATTGCATATTCCGATAAAAATGTAAAAATTTGTGCTTCTCATGCGGGTTTAACCTTAGGTGAAGATGGTGCCACGCATCAAATATTAGAAGATATAGGTTTAATGAAAATGTTGCCGGGCATGACGGTTATCAACACTTGCGACTACAACCAGACAAAGGCAGCTACTATTGCCATTGCTGACTATAAAGGTCCGGTTTATTTACGTTTTGGAAGACCTAAAGTGCCCGTATTTACAGCTGTAGATCAAAAATTTGAAATCGGTAAAGCGGTTCAATTTACGGAAGGAAAAGATGTTACTATTGTTGCTACGGGTCATTTGGTTTGGGAAGCCTTGCAAGCATCCAAAGCTTTAGAAGAAAAAGGTATTTCTGCTGAAGTAATTAATATCCATACCATAAAGCCATTAGATAAAGATGCTATTTTAAAATCAGTTAAAAAAACAGGTTGTGTAGTTACTGCTGAAGAACACAACTATTTAGGTGGTTTGGGTGAAAGTGTTGCACGTGTACTATCCAAAGAACATCCTACTCCACAAGAATTTATTGCTACTAAAGATACATTTGGCGAATCCGGAACTCCTGAACAACTCATGGAAAAATATGGACTAAACAGTAATGCCATTGCTAAAGCTGTAGAAAAAGTATTGAAAAGAAAATAATTATTCTCTTTAGTTATTAAATTATTTTAGTTTATAACCTTAACAAAGGTAAGCCCCAATCTTTAAAGGGGCTTTAACTTTTCTATAACATTTTTAACATTTAGTAGTTATCAACATTCTGCATATTGGCAAGACTTTTGCGTTTTAGTACAAATACATTTAACTAAAATTAATTATTATGAGAAAATTAGTATTAACCGTACTAACCCTTACCTTAACAACAACATTATTATCTGCACAAGTTGACTTCGGCTTAAAAGGTGGAGTTAATTACAACTTTGGAGGAGATTTGTCCGAATTGCTTAGCGATACTGGAAATAACGTTGAAGACATTATTACCGGAGCCGACAATAAAGCCGGATTTCATGTAGGACTTTATTCTAAAATTCATTTTATGGGTATGTATCTAAGACCAGAACTTATCTATACTGAATTGAATAATTCTTATGATAGTGACGGTGACGTAACTACTGATTTTAAAACCAAAAAAGTAGATATTCCTATTTTATTAGGTACTAAGCTATTTGGTCCTGTGCACATTTATGCTGGTCCATCCATTCAGTATTTAATAAAATCAGATTTTAGCCAGGATGAGATTGAAAACATTAAAACCAATGATTTTAGTGTTGGACTTCAAATTGGTACAGGTTTGCAATTAGGTAGGCTTGGCATTGATGTACGTTGGGAAAAAGGTTTCTCTAATGATTTAGATGGAAAACTAGGAAGTACAAATATTAATGTTGACAACAGACCTAACCAGATTGTATTTGGTTTGGCGTATCAATTTAATGATAGAAAACGAAGACGTTAGTCCACCTTCGCTAAAGCTACGAAGGATAAAGACGTTAGAAAAATAAAAAGCCCCAATTAGTAAATACTAATTGGGGCTTTTTATTTTATTTTTTTACTAATCACTAAAGACTATCCTCTAACTTCTATTAACTATCTGCATCTAAATAGTCTGGTGTGCCATCGTTATCTGAATCTTCTGCATCAGCAGGGTTACCATCTCCATTAGGGTCAGGACTTTCATCTTTAGTTAATATACCATCACCATCGTCATCAGTATCTATAAAATCGGGGGTAAAGTCACCGTCAGTATCATCATCAACTATTTCCCCATCGCTATTCAAATCTTCATACTCATTTAAAACACCATCATTATCATAATCAGTCCTAATTACAATATTCAAATTAATAAAAAATAATATAGATTCATTAGGGGAAATAGATCCGCTACCACTATTACCATAAGCCAAACCTGAAGGCATGAATAAAATACCTTTACCACTATTTTCAAAGGTAATAGGCTCTCCAGGCACAGAAACGTTGGTACCACTTTTAAAATGAGGAAAACCATATTTCCACCCCTGAATAACGCCTGAACTTGGACCTTGAGAAGTCAAACTTCCTCCAATATTAAGCCAGGTGTTTTTATTTTCATCAAACTTCACGCTATCTAATGTAAACCCCTTATAATCTACAAATACAGA
Source organism: Aureibaculum sp. 2308TA14-22 (assembly GCF_040538665.1). NCBI lineage: Bacteria > Pseudomonadati > Bacteroidota > Flavobacteriia > Flavobacteriales > Flavobacteriaceae > Aureibaculum > Aureibaculum conchae. The sequence continues at coordinate 652,688 of NZ_JBEWXT010000001.1, read as the reverse complement.
ATCATATCGTGTTGCAAAATCATTAGCTCCCTGCTCTAAAATTAAGTAATATAATTTATAACTAATATCATCATGAGTTATGCTCTGAGTTTCTACTTGGGCAAATAAAGATTCTTCTCCGTTTAAAATAGTATCAATTACACCAAAAGATTCACCTGCAGCTGGGGGTGTGTAGTAATGTGTTTGTAAATAATCTACCAACAAATCATCGTCAATTAACGCCTGTGCTACAGGGTCGTGTGGTTCTATATCATCGTCATCTTTTTTACAAGAAACTAGGGCTATGCCTAGTAACAAAATGCAAAAAATGGTATTCAAATTCAATTTCATATGTTAATCTTTATTTAGGCGTGCAATTTACAGCTATTTTCTAAAATTTAGAAAAGCATTTTTATTTTAACAAAAGTTTATTATTACACTTCTATTTATTGAACTTAAGGTTTAAATACAATCTTACGCATACGTAAGCTCTTTGGCGTAATTTCCAAATACTCATCATCACGGATATATTCCATACATTCTTCTAAGGAAAAATCTACTTTTGGAAATATCTTTGCCGCATCATCAGCTCCTGAACTGCGAACGTTAGATAGTTTTTTTCCTTTAATCAGGTTCACGCCCATATCATCTTGTCGGCTATTTTCGCCAACAACCTGTCCCTTGTAAATCTCTTCGTTAGGGTCTATAAAAAACTTACCTCTATCTTGTAATCGGTCAATAGCATAAGCCGTGGCTTTACCAGCTTCTGAAGATACAATGGCTCCGTTTAACGTGTCACTAAACTCACCTTTATAAACGTCATACCCTCTTAAACGGTGATTAATAATCGCCTCACCAGCGGTAGCTGTTAATAATTTATTACGCAAACCAATCAATCCTCTTGAAGGGATATCAAATTCTAAATGCTGTAAATCACCCTTGGGTTCCATAACCAATAAATCTCCTTTTCTTAATGTAACCAAGTTAATTACTTTGCTCGCCGAGGATTCAGGTACGTCAACTACCATAGTTTCATAGGGTTCACATTTTTGACCATCAATTTCTTTCAATATTACTTGTGGGCGACCAACTTGTAACTCATACCCTTCTCTACGCATGGTTTCAATCAATACCGATAAATGCAAAATACCACGTCCAAAAACATTAAATTTATCTTCAGTATCTGTATCTTCAACACGCAATGCCAAGTTCTTTTCTGTTTCTTTATATAATCGATCACGCAAATGACGAGAGGTAACAAATTTTCCTTCCTTACCAAAAAATGGCGAATTGTTAATAGTAAATAACATACTCATTGTAGGCTGATCTACTGCAATTCTTGGCAATGCTTCAGGATTATCAACATCAGCAATAGTATCGCCAATATCAAAACCTTCAATTCCAGTAATGGCACAAATATCTCCACTACGTACCTTTGAAACTTTGGCTTTACCCATCCCTTCAAAAACGTGTAATTCTTTAATTCGCACCTTTTTGGTAACACCATCCGCTTTACACAACATATAATCTTTTGCTTCTTCAAGTTCACCTCTAAATACACGCCCAATGGCAATTCTGCCTGTAAAAGCAGAAAAATCTAACGAAGTAATTTGCATTTGAGGTGCACCCTGATGGTTTGGTGCTTCTGGAATTGATTCAATTACGGCATCCAATAGAGGGATAATATTATCTGTTGGTTGCTGCCAATCGGTACTCATCCAACCATTTTTTGCCGAACCGTATATCGTTGCAAAATCCAATTGTTCTTCAGTTGCATCTAAGGCAAACATTAAATCAAACACCTTTTCGTGTACAATATCAGGCGTACAGTTTTCCTTATCTACTTTGTTTACTACAACTATTGGTGTTAGGCCTAGTTCTAATGCTTTGCCCAGTACAAAACGAGTTTGCGGCATTGGCCCTTCAAAAGCATCTACCAATAGCAATACACCATCAGCCATTTTTAAAACACGCTCCACTTCTCCACCAAAATCGGCGTGGCCAGGTGTATCAATTACATTAATTTTTACATCTTTATAGGTTACCGATACATTTTTAGATAAAATGGTAATTCCACGTTCACGTTCCAAATCGTTATTATCCAATAATAAATCGGTACGCTCTTTACGATCGTCTAATATTTTAGCTTGGTCAATAATTTTATCGACCAAAGTAGTTTTACCATGATCGACGTGTGCTATAATAGCTATATTTCTGATAGATTGCATATGCATTTTTTTCGATGGGCAAAAGTAGTGTTTAATTTGATTAATAATGGGTTAAGGTCGTTCTTTTTTTAGAACTAATCTTGATTTAAAAAATATGAGTTATCTTTAACTGCACAAACCCAACCAACGTGTAAAATGCCTATACCTGTAAAAATTTTTATTGTAGAAGATGAAATGATCATTGCGGCCAATATTTCTTTGCAATTGCAAAAGTTAGGTTATGAGGTTACTGGCATTGTACCAAGGGGCGAAGAGGCATTAGCACATATAAAAGATAATGTTCCCGATATTATATTGATGGATGTCCAACTTAAAGGTAAACTTAACGGAATCGAAACAGTTAAACTTATTCAGACCAAATATAATATTCCCATTATTTATCTAACCGCTAATACTGACGACTTTCATTTTAATCAAGCCAAGATTACAAAACCCGCAGCTTTTATCTCTAAACCTTTTAAAAACCTAGATTTACAACGTGCAATAGAACTAACAGTAAATGAACAAATCGCTAAAAAAGAAATAAGAAAAACTATAAACCCTTATCTGTTAGATGATTGTGTTTTTGTTAAAGATCATGATAAGATGGTGAAAATTGCCATCAAAAAGATCTATTACATTGAAGCTGATCGTAATTACTGCCGTATTTTCTCTAAGCATAAAGAATTCTTAATTGTTAGTACTCTTAAGGATATTAATGAAAAACTTCCGGAAGCTCACTTTTTAAGAGTACACCGATCTTATATTGTCAACCTTTCAAAAATTGATGAAGTAGCTGGAACCCATTTAATAGTTTCAAAAAAAGTGATTCCGTTTAGTAAAACATTTCGTGAGGCATTGTTAGACAGGCTTCAAACTATTTAAGCAGCCTTTTCATAATGAAATTCGCAATAAATAGCAGTTCCCTGGTTAGAGGTTCTTGTGATTTTTCCACCAAGCTGCGTAACCAAAAGGTTAATTAATTGAGTTCCAAAGCCATCACTTTCTGTTTTTTTATTAGGTTGCAATCCAATACCGTTATCCTCAAAACTCAAGCTATAAATAGCATTGGTTGTTTTTTTTAGGTTGATTGTTATTTTACCCTTCCTATTATCGGGAAAAGCATACTTCATAGCATTTGTCAAAAGCTCATTTACTATTAGCCCCAAGGGAACTGCCATATCTATATCCACCTCAAGCGGTTTCATATCGCACTCTACAGAAACACGATTATCAACACCGAAAGAGTCAAGAACGTGCGAACTCAAATTCATAAAATAGTCCTTCATTTCAACCTTTGACAAATTATTGCGTTTATATAATTTTTGATGAATCATACTCATGGCCTGTACTCTATTTTGACTGTGTTGCATTACATCAACAATTTTTGAGTCTTTTATTTGGGCGGATTGCAATGCCAATAAACTTGAAACTATTTCCAAATTATTTTTTACACGATGATGAATTTCTTTTAATAAAAATTCTTTCTCTCTATTCTGTAGTTGCAACAATTTTCTTTTTTTTTGATTTGTATGGAACCAACTAAAAAGCAATCCAATAACAAGTAACAGCAAAAACGATATTATGGTTATTAGAGTTTGTCTGGTTTTTTGTTTTTTAATTTCGGCTTCTTGCAGTTTAATGGTATTCTCTTTTTGAGACACTTCAAATTCCGTTTGTAACAAAGAAATTCGCTCATCAGCTTCTGCTGTAAAAATTTTATTCTTTAGCCGATCGTATTCTGCAAAAGCGACATAGGCTTCCTGATAGTTGTGATTACCGGCATATGCCCTGCCTAAACTACTATAGGCTTTGCTCAAATAATAGTTATCGCCAAAATCAGCGGTTGCTATAGTAATCGATTTCTGTAAGCTTTCTATGGCACTTGAATATTTTCCTTCTAAGTTTTGAGTTTTCCCTAAAGACAACCAAGAACGCATTAGTAAAAAATTATTATTGAGCAATTGAGCATATTTAATTGCATTTTTTCCTGCCGATTCTGCCTTTTCAAATTCGTTTAAAAAGGCATACAAATCAATTAAAGAAATATAAATATCGCTTAAATTATTATAAAAACCGTAGCGTTCGCCAATGGCAATGGCGTGTTCGTAATAATTTAGGGCTTCTTTTTCTTGTTTCAGTGCCAAATAATTATTGCCTACTACATATAAGGTAAAGTCATAATCCAAACTGTTCATCCTTAATTCCTCAAAAAAGGCAATTGATTTTAAACCATATTCCAATCCTTTATCAAATTTAGATTGCTTCCAGAATAAATTACTTAAATCGCTATATGCCAAGGCAATGGCTCTTTTATCTTGTAATTCTTCACCCAATCTGAGTGATTCCAACGCATAATCCGCAGCCTTGCCGATTAAACCTTTACGTTCAAAAACATAACCCAGCTCTGTATATAATTTGGGCAAATCGTGCTTACTAACTTTATTTTTAGCTTCTTGTAACACCAAAAAAGCACTATCCAATTTTTCCATTCGTAACAAAATAGCACCTTGTGTTATTTGAAACCTACCATGCCAAAGTGAATCTTTCTTTGTACTGGTAATTTTTAAACCTGTCTCTGTAATATTTAAAGCTTTATTCAAATTACGAGTATGCCAGTAATAAGCCAAATCGTTTAATATGGAGAACTTTACAGCGTCAGTTTTTATCATTGGCAGAGCACTTTCTAGCGTATCTAAATAGGAAGCTCCAAAATTATCGGTATAAATAAATACTTGACTATAGGGGTTTTCTTTACTTAAATCTATGATTTGAGCAAAACAAAAATTGCTATTTAAAATAGCAACGATATTTAAAAAAAATATAAACTTAAAATATTTTCTCATTTATCTTTTTAAAAGCACTAGGATTTCACTTTGGCTAATTTACCAATTTAAAATTATCAAAGAAAAAGCCTAGAAAAATAAAATTGGTGCTTCGGACATTAAAATAAGCACTTCGTCCTAACTCATTTGTTTCCTCTTTAATAAATCAATTATTTAGAGGGGAAATAATAAAAAAATAATGAGAATTACTTTAGCTATTTACGGGATTATGACCTTACTATTTTTCTCTTGTACGCAAACAATTCAAAAAAAATCTAACGCTCGCATTGGCACAATTGACACCAATATTTCAAATTATTTAATTGCACAAAATAGTATTAAAGAAAATGAAGTTGAGAATCTGCTTACGAGAAATTTTATAAGGAATATAAATGGGATTGAAATGGTATCTAATATCAACGAGCACAAAGCTAATATGAATATTTTTCTTAATAGGTTTCCTGATATGGTCTTAACATTTTCTACCAAACTGATCAAGGACAATCAAGCTTATATTGGTTGGACTTTTACAGGGACTAATACAGGGACTTTTGGAGAACTTAAAGCAACAGGTAAAAAAGTAAAAATTAGTGGAATCTCACATCTTTATTTTGATGAAAGTAACAAAATTTATAAAGAAGATGTGTTTTATAATGAATTGGATTTAATACAGCAACTAGGCTACACTTTAAACCCACCAATAACCGAATAAACTAAATTAACAATTATAACTAATCTTAAAACTAACTTTTATGAAAATTTTAAAAACAGTATTCTTATTAGGACTTGCTATAGTTCTATTTGTTGCTTGTGAAAAACAAGAAAAAAGATATACGCAACAATCTCCGGAGATTGAAACCGTAAAAAAACACATAGAGAACTATAATTCCAAAAATTATGATATATCAGTATTTGCCGATACTTCTAAAACCTATTTCAACTCAAAGGATAACCCAATCCTTTCAAAAGATATTATTGCTTATCATAAAACAAATGATGTCAATTATTCCAGTAGAGGTTTTACCGGTGAAGATCCAGATTACGAAATGGTGATAACTGACGATGGTGATACTTGGGTAAATTGTTGGTTAAATTGGAAAGCAACTTTGGTCGGGAATGGCAAAGAAATAAATATACCAATTCATTTGACATATCAATTTATAGATGGAAAAATTGTAAAAGAACTTGGATATTGGGATGGGACGGAAGTCGCAATGAATCTTCAGGCAATCGAGGCTGCAAAAAACAATTCAGAGTCTGAGTAACAAAATTGAGATAACTAAACAAAAATTATAACCAATCTTAAAACTAACTATTATGAAAAATTTAAAAACAACAATGCTATTCGCATTAATTTTATTTCTAGCACCCATAATTTCTAATGCTCAAGATGCAAGCTTAGAATTTGAAAATGCGGAATCCGCACGAAAAATTGTCGTGGATTATATTAAGGCCTTACAAGCCGGTGATATAGCTACAATGAGTGAAAAATTAGACCCAAATGCTATGATTTATGGATTAGGTGGCGGTTTAGATTCACTTACAGTTGAGCAACATACTGCATATTTTAAAAATAGTACTGACACCTACAAACATGCTATAACTCAAGATCTTTATTTACCCGTTAAAGTAACGGATAATTGGAACGCCGGTGAGTGGGTTTTAGCTTGGGGAACGAATACTGTTACACATAAAACGTCTGGAAATAAAATAGTAATACCTTACCATACCGTTAGTTTAGTTGCTAATGATAAAATTACATTTATACGTTATTTTTATGATATGGCAAACATTATGAAAAATTCGGGTTGGACTTTGACGCCACCAGAATAAAGAGAATTAAATGATGCTTAGTTAATTATAAAAATGGTAAATTACAAACCTCCGAGAGCAAAAAGACCTCGGAGGTTTGTTTAACAAAAAATATCAGAAATTATGAAGAAACTCCCAAGTTGGTCTAAAATCGAACTACAAACATATATTTTGTTGCTCTGTGCAAATGCAGATTTAATTGAAACTGGAGAAGAAATAAACTTAATAAAATCGAAAACAGACCTTAAAACCTTTAAGAAAATTCACAAGGAGTTTAAAGGTGATAAAGAAGAAAAAAGTCTTAAAAAAATTCGGAAGAATGTGCATTTACACCATTTTACCGATATGGAACTTATGGAATTTCGAAAAGAAATTAATACAATTTTCTTTATGGACAAGAAATTTACGATGATGGAGCGTAACCTTGATAGAATATTGGATAATATACTTTATTAGGATCATACCATATTGATTTAAGCAATGGTTACCTAATAAATTCAGTAAATACCTCTTATATTTCATTGAAGTATTGCACTTGGATGAGACTTGCATTCATTATAATAATTATTATAGTCCAATTTATTATTAAGTCTGAATATTTTATTTTTTGAAAAACTTACATTTTTAATTATTTATGACGATAAAATCAACCCGAATTGAATCCATTGACATCTTGAGAGGTGTTGTAATGGTTATTATGGCTTTAGACCATGTGCGTGCTTATTTCCATTACGGTTCTTTCTATATAGACCCAACCAATTTAGAAACGACAAACTCAACGCTTTTTTTCACTCGTTTTATTACACATTTCTGTGCACCGGTATTTGTATTTTTGGCAGGAACTTCCGCTTTTCTATATGGCAGTAAAAAAACAAAACCGCAGCTCTTCAAATTTTTGTTTACAAGAGGTATTTGGCTCATTTTTCTAGAACTTGTCGTTAATACTTTGATATGGACTTTTGACCTTACCTATAGCTTCCCTATTGTTCAGGTTATTTGGGCTATTGGTGTGAGTATGGTTTGCCTATCATTTTTGATTTACTTACCCAAAAAAGTGATTCTCGCTATTGGTATTATTCTCGTTGCAGGTCATAATGCTCTGGATGGTATTGTGATGGAAGGACAAAATATTCAATCCATGATTTGGTATATTTTGCACCAACAAAAATTATTGGTTTTCAGTCCAGATTCAATATTCTATATTCACTATCCATTAATTCCATGGATTGGGTTAATGGCATTAGGCTATTTATTCGGAAATTTTTATAAAAAGGATTTTCCTTCTAAGGTTCGTAAAAAGTGGCTCTTGTTCATTGGATTTGGAGCCATTATTTTGTTTTTTGGCTTAAGAGCATTAAATGTTTACGGCGATTTGGTGCCTTGGACAACACAGGAATCTACAACCAGAACTATCATCTCATTTTTTAACGTAACCAAATACCCACCTTCTTTATTATACCTGAGTATTACAATGGGGCCATCACTTTTATTTTTATATACCATTGAAACCACCAAAAACAAATTGACCAATTTCTTTTTGATCTTTGGTCGTGTTCCTTTATTTTACTATTTCTTGCATGTATTAGTAATTCATATACTTGCCATCGCAGGATTATTGATTTTTGGAGGTAATTGGCAAGACATGATTCTGGGTGCGGAATCCTTTCTGAGTCAAAATTTATTGACCTATGGTTATTCACTCTTTGCAGTCTATGTGGTCTGGATCGGTGTAGTGCTTTTGCTTTACCCTTTCTGTAAAAAATATATGATTTATAAAACAAACAATAAAGATAAATGGTGGTTGAGCTATTTATAATAAGTGAGACGATGATAAAATTATTTAGACATATTCGACAAGACAGTCTCGATGAAGGTAAGACTATAAAATATCTTAAATACGCAATAGGTAAAATTGAAAATTCAGTTAATAAAGTTTTGATTACTTCGTCTATAACTAATGCCATTGTAGAGTGCAAAGAACCTGATTTTCGATTATACTAACAGCAAAACAACCCAAAATAAATGAAAACAAATCAACAAATAAAAAAGCGAATTCTTAATCTTCTAATTTTAGGTGTATTCCTTTTAACTTTTTTGCATTCAACTAAATTATTGGCTCAACAAATTGACCCTGATTATATTTCCATTAATGATGGTTTGGCGGCTCCCAATGTGAAAGATGTTTTTCAGGATAGCTTTGGACTCATTTGGATTGCCACAACCAATGGCTTGCAAAAATATGACGGTTATACTTTTGAAACTTTTAAAAATAAACCTGGAAAACCCAATAGTTTGCAAAACAATAATCTTTGGAGTTTAGCCGAAGATGACGAACATAATCTTTGGATAGGGACCGATGCTGGTGTCTCCAAATTGGATAGGGTTAAAAAAAACTTTACTAACTACGATTTTACTACAATATTTAACCTTCCTCCAGGAATTGGTGCCGTTTTTAATATCTATATAGATTCTCAAAAAACAATTTGGGCAACTTCAAGATCAGCAGAGCTGGTTTATTACGACAAAGAAAGTAATACATGGAAACCAGCAGACTATAATATACTTGATTTACCAGAAGATAGTATAACCAATAATACAACCTTTGCAATAACAGAAGATGCCAATGAAGGTCTTTGGTTGGGTTCCTTCACATATGGATTGATGCATCGTGCTAAAAATGAAAACAAATTTAAACCAGTAATTTTTGAGGACACCGAAACTGTTGATTTTGCCAGTAATGTCAATGGTATCACCGCTTTATTTGTCGACAACCAAAACAAAGTTTGGATTACCTCTAGAAATGGTGTTTTTAAATATGACCCTATAAAAAATAAGTTAAAAACCCTACAAACTTATAGTGTAAATCAAGTAAATCTTTGGGATCATTTGAATGATATTATGCAAGATAATGAGGGTAATATTTGGATAGCCAATAACTTTCGAGGCATATTGAAATTTAAAGGAATTTCAGATGAGTTTCAAGTTATTCCAGTAAACGGAGTATATCTGGCAAAAGGCATAGGATTGAGTGTGACTTTTTCACATTTTATTATCGATAAAAGTGGTATTTTTTGGATGGCCAGTATAAACAAAGGTATTTTAACACATAATCCAGAAAGTAAACCTTTTATTCAGTATACCCACGATGCGAGTAATGACCAAAGTATCAGTATGGATGGCATATTTGGATTACTCTCTTCTAAAGTAAATCCAAACACACTCTATGTTGGTACACGTGGAAAAGGTCTAAATATTTTTAACGAAAAGAATCAAACCTTCAAACAGGTAAAATATAAAGTAATAAATGATACTTACGATGGTGCTGTCCGTGGCATTGGCGAACTTTCTGATGGCACTGTTTATTTAGGGTCTTGGGGTGATGGCCTTATTGAGCTAGATAAAAACTGGAACGAAAAAAGACGATTTGTTCATGACGAAAAAGATGAAAAAAGTATTTCACACAATCAGGTTCGAGTTTTAAAAACAGATGCCAAAAATAACTTTTGGGTGGGTACTGCTTTTGGGCTTAATTATTTTGACACTAAACAAGGTACATTTAGGCGAATTACCAGTTCCTATTTTCACACCTATCCTGACGAACTTTTAGATAAAATTAATAACTGGAGTAATAGTGACAAAACCGTTGCCAAATTTTTAGCTGTAACCGATAATCAAAATCTTAGTAAATCTTTTGAAATAACCGAGTCTGGTAGTTACCTCGCAGTATCTATAGGCGAGGGAGATGTAGGTAGTATGGCTGATTTTGGTCATTTACAAAATGCCGCTAAAGATACGTTGTGGATTTCAAATAATTTTTATAACACTAAACATGCCGGTGGTGGACTAAAAAACAGGATTGAAATAGAGCAAATTGAACTTGAGCCTGGCAATTACGAACTTAAATATCGTTCTGATGATAGCCATAGTTTCGGGGTTTGGAATGAAGCAGCACCAGATAAAACTAAAATTTATGGTGCCATTCTTATTCACTTAAATGCTGCCGACAAAACTTTGGTTGAAACTCTTTTAAAGAAGGATTCGGATAAAATGGTTATCAACGGTAGCAACATCCTTTCAATGAAACTAACAAATGAATTTCTTTGGGTGGGTACAGGTTCGGGTGGACTCAATAAAATTAATTTAAAAGACAATTCTGTCAAATCATATCGTGCAGATCCAACTATCGAAAATGCTATTAGTAGCAATGCTATATTTGATATTGATATAGATGAAAATGGGTTTGTCTGGATTGCTACAGACCAAGGTTTAAACAAATTAGACCCAAACACAGATATTTTTACACATTATGATGAAACCGACGGTTTACCCACCAATTTATTAGAATCAGTAGTTGTTGGAAAAAATGGCGAAATGTGGTTATCGACCCAAAACGGATTGTCACAAATGGTAACTAGTAAAACAATGGGTAAAGTCACTTTTATAAACTATAGTTCAGAAGATGGTCTTGGCGGAGACTCCTTTATTTCACAAGCGGCTGTAGTAACACCAGAAGGCAGGTTTTACTTTGGCGGCGAACATGGCTTAAATGCCGTTAGTAAAATAAAAACCAATGATGATCCTCCAAAATTAATTTTATCAAATCTTTTAATTTCTAACCAGTCGGTTTATGATATGGGCGAAGATTCCCCGCTTAAAACTAATTTGCTCACAACCGATACCATAACGATGGCACATGATCAAAATAATTTGAGTTTTGAATTTGCTGCCTTGCATTACGCCAATCCTAAAAAAAATCAATATGCACATATACTCAAAGGATATGACAAGGATTGGATATATGACAATCGGAATTACGCTTCATATACAAATCTTGACCCGGGCAATTATGAATTTATTATTCGTGCCTCTAATGCCTATGGCGTTTGGAATGAAGAAGGTAAATCAATTTATATAAACATCAAATCACCTTGGTTTAAAACCTGGTGGGCCTATGCTGCATATGCTATTCTCTTAGGATTATTATTTTTCGCTCTAGATCGATGGCAACGTAGAAAATTAATCTTGAAGGAACGACAACGTTCCCAAATTCGGGAAATGGAACTCCGTACCGAAGCGGCAGAATCGGATGCCAAAGCCTTACAGGCAGAAAATGAACGAAAAAAAAATGTAGAAATGTTGAGTGAAATTGGTAAAAAAATAACATCTTCTCTAGACTTGGACGATATATTCCACAAATTATACGAGCATGTCAATGAGTTGGCAGATGCCTCAATTTTTGGGGTTGGCATCTATCACCCAGAAAAAAAACAAATAGAGTACCGTTTGGCTATGGAGAAAGGGAAGTCTTATCCAGTCTACTTCAGGGACACTACCGATAAAAATCAATTTCCAGTATGGTGTATCGAGAACCAAAAGTCAGTCTTTATGAATGATGTGCAATTGGAGTATAAAAATTATATTGAACACTACCAAGAACCTGAAACGGTCTTTAAAGACGGATCCAAAACAGAAGAGCCCGAGTCTATGATCTATTTACCTTTAATATCTAAAAAACGGGTACTTGGGGTGATTACCATCCAGAGCTTTGAAAAAAATGCATATACAAACTACCATTTAAATCTGTTACAAAATTTAGCTTCCTATACCGCAATTGCCTTGGACAATGCCGATGCATATACCGCGTTAAAGGCTACCCAATCGCAATTGATTCAGTCGGAAAAAATGGCAAGTTTGGGTGAACTCACTGCTGGCATTGCTCACGAAATCCAAAATCCATTAAATTTTGTAAATAATTTTAGTGAAATCAGTAATGAACTGATTGATGAAATGAATGAAGAAATTGAAAAAGGTGATTTGGAAGAAGCAAAATTCATAGCTAAAGACATTAAACAAAATCTTGAAAAAATAAACCATCACGGTAAGCGAGCCGATGCCATTGTAAAAGGCATGTTACACCATAGCCGAAGTAGCAGTGGACAAAAAGAACCTACTGATATTAATTTACTGGCAGATGAATATCTACGTCTAGCATATCACGGATTACGTGCAAAGGATAAAAGTTTTAATGCTACTCTGAAAACAGATTTTGATGACACTATGGGAAAAATAGAGGTCGTTCCACAAGATATGGGTCGGGTAATTCTCAATCTTATTACCAATGCATTTTACGCGGTAAATGAACGCAAAAATCAGAACCAAGAAGGTTATGTGCCAACCGTTTCTATTGTCACAAAAAAGAAAGCTGGAAAAATGGAAATTTCAGTTGAAGATAATGGTAATGGTATTCCGCAAAAAATATTAGATAAAATATTTCAGCCTTTTTTCACCACAAAACCTACAGGACAGGGAACCGGATTGGGTTTAAGTATTAGCTACGATATTATAAAGGCACATGGTGGCAAATTAAAAATTGAAACTAAAGAAGGAAAGGGAACAAAATTTATAATTAATTTGCCTAAATTCATGGCCAACAACTAAGTTAAAATGAAAACCAAACTTTTAATGAAACATCATATTGTTTTTACAGGTCTTTTATGTAGCCTATTGTTCGTTTCTTGTAACAAAACAAGCAAGTCCGAAACAGAAACTACTGTTGGCAATTATAAGGCTCCTGAAACCATACCCTTAAAATTTACAGAGCCAGAACCTTTTGAATGGGAAACCATTACTTCAGATACACTAACAACTCCTGTAAGCTATTCTTTAAATATTGAAGAGTTGCCAAGTAAACCGTTTGAATTGAACAAATTCAAACCGCTGAAGACTCCAATGAAAGAATTTGATTTGGATTGGGAAAGTTTTCCAACAGAACCATTGAAATTTGATTCGGTTCCGTTTACAGTTACAATGGCTCCAATAAAAAAGCCGAAGATTACCAAAATGAAACCGCCGGGCATCATGGATGGCACTAATACCAATTTACTACAACTTTCTACAAATGAAGGGCTAGAAGGGAATATGATTACCTCATTTTTAGAAAATGAAGATGGTTCTATTTGGATTGGATTAGTCTCCATAACATCACCTTCTAATTTATCTACATTAACATTATACGATGGTGAAAATGCATTTCTATATGATTATCCGGCCATTAACGAAATGATTTTTGATGACCAAGGAAGACTTTGGATGGCAACCAATGGTAATGGCATTTATATATTGGATCTTAAAAATGACATCGAATATACAATCAATATTTCTGAAGTAGACGTTAACTTTATTGATATACTTCAAGACCATAGAGGCACCATATATCTCGTCGCATTTAAAAATGGAGTTTATACCATAGATGCAGGGATTGAAAATTTACAAAAATTGACGAATAAGAAGAGTAATTTACCCCTAACGCTTTTGGAAGATAGTGACAAAAATATTTGGCTAGCTTTTGAAGATGGTATAGCTGCAATAAACGAAGAAAAGCAAGACATCAAAACCATCCCAGGAGACACAGGCTTTACATTAAACCTTAGTACGGACATTAAAGAAGATGCATCTGGAGCTATTTGGTTCTGTAGCTTTCGGACCGGAGAAGTAGCAAGCTTATCCTTAAAACAGAAAAAAGCAAGGTTACTTACCAAGGAAAATGGCTATAATATTATTGATGGAACTAGGTTAGAACAAGATTCTAAAGGTAATATTTGGATTGCGGGTAATAAAGAGGCCTTTATTTTAAGTGCAGACAGAACAAGATCTAAAACCATAGGCACAAATAGTACAATGTTAACCAACCGAAGAGGTAGTATTCTAAAAAAGAATGATGGTTCTTTGTGGTTGGGCACTTTGGATAAAGGAGTAGTTATAGCAAATAATTTTACACTCAACACAGAATATTTTGATGCCTCCAAAGGCTTAATGCATGACCAGATTTGGGAAATAGAGGAAGACTCTAGAGGAAATTTATGGCTAGGAACAGGAGCAGGTATTAATATTATTGACCAAAAAAAGAACACCATAAAATCGGTAACTAAAGAACAATTACATTTTGTTGGTAATGGTAGCGTTAATTATATAAAAGAGATTTCAAAAGATGTCTATTTTTTGGATATTGGAGCTGGTTTTTCAATTTATGATAGACAGCAACATAAAATTACTCAATATGCCAGTAATACCAACTTAGTTATAGAAATGTTAGGGTTTGCAGCATTAGATGAGCATACCTTTTGCTTATATACTCCAGAAGGTTTATATGTGTACGATATTGAACAGAATAGCTTAAAAAAAATAACATCAAAGACAGATCCTGATATTTTAAAAACCCAGTTCGGTGCTGAAATAGTTTACGACGGTAATGACATACTTTGGATCCCTACGTTCAATCGTGGTTTGGCAAAAGTGAATCTAAAGAACAATACCATTAGCTATATAAATAAAAAACAAGGTCTTTCTGATAATAATGTAGGTGTAGCTTCCTTTTCTGAGGAAGGTGAATTATGGGTGACAACCCTTAGCGGTATTGGCATTTTAAATTTAGAGCAAAACACACTTACCAATTTAAAAGAAGAAAATGGTTTAATTCCTTCAGAAATGTATGATCTGATAGACAGAGGAGACATGATGTATGGAGCAAGCGTAAATGGTCTTATCCCCATCGATAAATTAACTGCAAAAAATACAAACAAGGGTTACTATGCCTTTAATGGAGGCTTAGGATTTAAGTCAAATGATTATCTGTCGGGCTCTAGTAAGTTTCTTAAGAACGGCCAATTTTGGGCCGGTGTTGTGAACTCTTCTAACGAATTTAGATTGATGGTCATGGATGCTGCACCAAAACCTGACACCACTTTAAGTTCGGTTTACATTACCAAAATGTACATTAGGGATGAAAATCCAGGGTTTAATAATACGGAAAGTACAGATTCTCTAAATAATAGAGTTTTATCGTACGCCAACGCCACAAATATGAAGTGGGACTCTATTAAACATCCCTATAATATTCCAACAGGCCTTGTATTACCTTTTGACCAAAACAGTTTAAGTTTCAGCTATGCAAGTAACGATGTTTTTAATAGAGAACAATTAACCTACCGTTTTATCCTTGATGGTGAAGACGAGGATTGGACCTATGCCGATTCTAAAACAAAAACAAAAAACTACTATAATTTAAAGCCAGGTGAATATACCTTTAAAGTAGCCTCAAGAAGTTTTAATAAGCAATGGTCTACTCCAGATGAGTTGACATTCCATATTAGTCCGCCTTGGTGGCAAACCTGGTGGGCCTATTTAATTTTCGCACTCATAGCCGCCAGTATTTTGAGGGTTTATATTCTTTTTAGAGCAAGGAAATTAACTAATGAAAATAAACTTTTGGAAGAGAAGGTTAAGGACAGAACCAATGAACTCGAAGCTTCAATAGAAGACCTGAAAGCTACACAATCACAATTAATCCAATCTGAAAAAATGGCAAGTTTGGGTGAACTCACAGCAGGTATTGCTCATGAAATTCAAAATCCGTTAAACTTTGTCAATAATTTCTCAGAAGTAAATGTAGAGCTGATCGACGAAATGCAAGAGGAATTGAAGGCAGGTAATCATGAAGATGTGATCGAAATTTCTAACGACATTAAGGAAAACCAGAAAAAAATATACCATCATGGAAGACGAGCAGATTCTATCGTAAAAGGGATGTTAAAGCATAGTCGTAACACCAGTGGCGAAAAAGAACCAACAAATATAAATGCTATTGCTGATGAATACTTGAGGTTGGCTTATCACGGACTCCGTGCAAAAGACAAATCCTTTAATGCAACCTTAAACACAGATTTAGATGAATCCATTGGTAATATAAATGTGGCAGGGCAAGATATGGGTAGAGTGATATTAAATTTGATTACCAATGCCTTACATGCTATTTCTCCAAATGCATTGGAGGGAACTGATAAAAAACCAACCATCTGGGTAAGTACTAAGAACTCTGGTGATACTGTTGAAATTAAAATAAAAGACAACGGTTCGGGTATACCTAAGAAAATAATTGACAAAATTTTTCAACCCTTTTTCACAACAAAAGCATCAGGGCAAGGCACTGGATTAGGATTATCTATGAGTTATGATATTGTAAAATCACATGGAGGTGAATTAAAAGTAGAAAGCAAAGAAGGTGAAGGAACAACCTTTACCATCATTATTCCAAAATAAAATAATTAATAAAATAAAAATATAAACCCCTTTAGTTATGAAAATATTAGTAGTTGACGACGAACACGATGTAAAGACCTTATTTCAACAACGTTTCAGAAAGGAAATTCGTAAAGAAGAACTCTCTTTTGTATTCGCCTTTTCTGGAGAAGAAGCTTTGAAAATTTTAGACAGTATGAAACAGGAAGCCGTATTAATTCTATCAGACATTAATATGCCCGGAATGAGCGGGCTTGATTTGTTAGAAACTATCAAAAAAGATTATGTTGCACCACCTCCTGTAGTTATGATGATCACTGCTTATGGTGATGAGGAAAATTTTAACACAGCAAAGCGTTTAGGAGCAGATGACTTTTTGACCAAACCAGTCGATTTCAAATTATTAAAAGATAAACTAATAAATAATCTCTAATGGCAAAGATACTAGTAGTTGATGATGAACCGGATTTAGAAACTCTGATTAAGCAAAAATTCCGAAAACAGATTCGACAAAAAGAATATGAATTTCTATTTGCAATCAATGGCAAAGATGCATTAGAAAAATTGATTGCCGATCCAGATACCGACATTGTTTTGAGTGACATCAATATGCCAGAAATGGATGGCTTAACCTTGTTAACCAAACTTAGCGAATCGAGTCCACTGATTAAATCGGTTATTGTATCTGCTTATGGAGATATGGATAATATTCGGGTGGCCATGAACCGCGGTGCTTTCGATTTTATTACCAAGCCCATAAATTTTAAGGATTTAACGCTAACCATGGAAAAAACCTTGAAGCATGCAAAACACATCAAGGATACACTCCAAGCTATTAAGGAAAACAACATTTTAAAAATGTATGTTGATGAAAATGTGCTTAATTTTATGGGAAGTCGTGAATACGAAAATACCATTATGGCTAATGAAACCATTGATGCCACTGTCGTTTTTATAGATATTTGCGGATTTACAAAAATTAGCGAAAATGCTCCTGCAGATACCGTAGTTAAGATGATTAATTCTTATTTTGACGAAATGGTAAAAGAAATCATGAATCAAGAAGGTCATATTGATAAATTTATTGGCGATGCAATTATGGCAGTCTTTAGAGGAGAATATCATTTAGACAGAGCTATTGATGCGGCATTGGCAGTAAGGAGTAAGATTAACAAACTCCCAGAAATGGGTGATAAACTTAAGTTTAAACCTAAAGTATCTATTGGTATTAAAAGCGGGGAAATGATTTCTGGCAATATAGGGTCTGTTAGTTTAAAAAGATTAGATTATACGGTAATTGGAGATACCGTAAATACAGCCGCCAGATTGCAAGACGCCGCAGGTGAAAATCAAATAATTATTTGTGAAACTTGTCATGAACATATAAAAGAATCTTTTATTTGTAAAAATCTGGGAAGCATTACTATGAAAAACAAATCGCAACCCATAAATGTATTTGAAGTATTGGAATAGATGTAAGATTTTCAACATTCAAATTAAGGTATATTGACATAATGCATCGATTCTATATGGCTAATAAATAACCAAATAATACAATGGAAAAACCGAAAGTAACTCAAAACTCACCCCAAATCAAAAACAAACATACTGATGACTTGGTTGATCATTATTGGGGAAGCATTAATTATATTTTTAGTCTAATTAAAGCATCTGAAATTAAAGCGGGTCTAATTCTTTCCTTTTATGGCATCTTATTAAATTTCATCTATAAGAGTTTTGCAAGTATTTTAAGTCCCGAAACAAATCACATTTTCCTTTATGTGCTATCGGCACTTTGGTTAGTTTGTACTATAATTTCTATTTATTTTTGTATCAGATGTTTTATGCCTAGAATTGAAGCCAAGTTTGACAAGAATATTTTCTTTTTTGGTGATGTGATTACCAAATTTGGCGACATCAATCAATTTTCAAAATTATTCTATGATGTGAGCCGAGATGAAGACCGTTTGTTTGAACAACTTGGACAGCAGGTATATATCAATTCAAAAATTGCTGATGCAAAATTTAAATACGTCAACAAAGCATTACGGTTTTTAGCATTAGGATTGATCATTCTACTCATTATTACCGCTTACTACTTTATTGTTGTTTTTTAGTTCTTAATAAAATATAAACGAAAAACGTTACTCCTATTTTTGCATTCTGAATTTAACTACTTTTGTAGTGATGATAAAAGAAATTCAGCTTCGCATTACGGTTAAAGAAGCCAAAACCACAGATATTCTAAAAATTAAGGCGGCTGAACAATTATCCCTTTCGGTTGATACAATTGATAGTGTCAAGATTTTAAGAAAATCTATTGATGCACGCAAACCGACTATTATTTTTAATTATAAGGTTGCCGTTTTTGTAAATGAACCTGCTCCTACAAATGAGGTAAAACAATTTATTTATAAAAATGTTTCTGATGCAAAACCCATTCATATCATCGGTTTTGGCCCAGCGGGAATGTTTGCCGCTTTGCGTTGCTTAGAGTTGGGCTACAAACCAGTTGTGTTAGAACGTGGTAAAAAAGTGCAAGATCGAAGACGTGACTTGAAAGCTATTAATCAAGATCATATTGTGAACTCAGATTCTAATTATTGTTTTGGTGAAGGTGGTGCAGGCACGTATTCTGACGGGAAATTATATACGCGAAGTCTAAAACGAGGTAATGTAAGGCGTATTTTTGAACAGTTTGTTTTTCATGGAGCTACCGAACAGATTTTGATAGATGCTCACCCGCATATTGGCACTAATAAACTCCCCAAAATAGTCGAAAATATTAGAGAAACCATTCTGGACTATGGTGGCGAAATCCATTTTGAAAGTCGAGTTACCGATTTTGTCATAAAAGGCAATCAACTGAAAGCAATTAGACTACAAAATGATATTGAAATGAATGTTGATGCCGTTATTTTGGCTACAGGTCATTCTGCACGTGATATTTATTATTTACTGCACAAAAAAAACATTGACATTGAGGCAAAATCTTTTGCTATGGGCGTTCGTGTTGAACATCCGCAACATATAATCGATTCCATTCAATACCATTGCAAAGGCAAGAGAGACGATTTATTACCCGCTGCTCCGTATAGCTTGGTGCAACAAGTAAAAGACCGTGGCGTCTATTCCTTTTGTATGTGTCCTGGTGGGTTTATAGTTCCCGCTGCAACAGCTATGGGCGAAGTTGTAGTCAATGGCATGTCACCCTCAAAACGGAACAACGAATTTGCAAATTCGGGAATTGTTGTTGAAATTAATATTGAAAAAGACCTCTATAAATACAATCACTTTGGTGAATTAAAAGGGTTGGAATTTCAAAAAGACTTAGAAAAACAGGCCTATAATGCTGGTGGAAAAACACAAACCGCACCTGCACAACGACTAACAGATTTTGTAACTGGAAAATTGTCAATAGATTTGAACCCTACCTCCTACCAACCGGGATTAAAATCGGCTCCGTTGCATTCCTTATTGCCCAAAATTATTGGAAGCCGACTAAGAGCAGGATTTAAAGAATTCGGCAAAAAAATGAGAGGCTATTATACCGAAGAAGCTAATGTTGTAGGCGTAGAATCTAGAACCTCATCACCTGTAAAAATACCGAGAAACAAGAACTTAGAACACCCACAAATTAGAGGGTTATTCCCGTGTGGAGAAGGTGGTGGTTATGCTGGTGGTATTGTTTCTGCTGCTATGGATGGGGAACGGTGTGTGGAGGCGGTTGTTGGAGTGGTTAGTGGTTAGTGGTTAGTGGTTAGTGGTTAGTGGTTAGTGGTTAGTGAAATTTGGTTGTTTTTTACCTCAATTCTTTGTTAGGCAAAATTTTATTTTATTTCGATGCAATTTTCAGAATTTTGTCTGTTATGAAACCCATGCCAGAATTCAGCATTTTTTTTAAAGATTATGTTTTCTGAAATTGTCTCTAAATGAATAATCTCTTTAGGTTTTGGAAAATGCAGTTGAACTTTATTATTTCCAACATACTCTATTTTAGCTTTTGACCGATTACTCCATTCACCAAATGTTTCAAAATATAAAGTGTCATCTTTAATTTTGAATTTTTTCCATTCCGATAATTTGATCCAATCATTATCTGACGCTACTCTCATCGAGTCATTTTTAAAATAGATTTCCGAATACTCTCCATTAAGACAGATGGAATAATTTCCATCAAGGTTTTTTTCATCTTGACAACTAATGAATACTGCCAAAATCAGAGCAAAAATTATATTCGAAAATTTAAAATTCATCAAATCTCGGGTAACCAGTGATTAAACCTTTATTCAGATTGTTACGGGTAGATAGACTGCTGACATTTATATTATAACAATAAAGATAATTATTATTTCAAATACTACAACCTCCCTTTTTTCTTTCGTCTATTACGTTCTTTTTTTAATAAACTCAGCTCTCTACTGGTCTGCCCAGTAACAGAGGTATTTTCTTCTGCCCTTCGAATTAAATAAGGCATTACATCCCTTACTGCACCGTAAGGTAAATATTTAGAAACATTATAGCCTTCTTTTGCCAAGTTGTAGGTAATATGGTCGCTCATGCCATAAAGCTGACCAAACCAAATCGTTTTATCATCTTTTTTTAATCCTTTTATCTCAGCCAACTCCATCGCTTTTAGGGTACTTAACTCATTGTGTGTCCCTGCGTATAACGACAAGTTCTCACCTTTAAGCATATATTCAATTCCAGCATTATAATTATCGTCCGTAGTTTGTTTGTCTTTACATATTGGCGATTTGTACCCTTTTTCTTCTGCTCTTTCACGTTCTTTTTCCATATAAGCACCTCTAACCATTTTTAGACCAATGTGAAATCCTTTTGCCAATGCCCTTTTATGCAATTCTTTTAAATAGTCTAGCCGATCCCATCTATACATTTGTAAGGTATTATAAACAATGGCCTTTTTGGTATTGTATTTTTCCATCATGCTTTCAATCAAATCATCTGCAGCATCTTGCATCCAACTTTCTTCAGCATCAATCAATAAAGAAACATCCTTATCATAGGCTGTTTTACAAACAATTTCAAAGCGTTCTACTACCCTATTCCAATCTTTTAGTTCAGCTTCAGATAACACTGCCCCCTCACTCATTTTTTGAAAGAGCTTAAACCTACCAAAACCTGATGGTTTAAATACTGCAAAGGGAATACTCGCCTTTTCTTTAGCAAAATTTATATTTTGTAAAATTTCTTGTACCGCTAAATCAAACTGATCTTCAGCTTCTTTCCCTTCAACGGAATAATCCAATACTGAATGTACTTTGTATTTGTACATCTTTTCAATCGTAGCTAAACAATCCATTTCATCAACACCTCCACAAAAGTGATCAAAAACAGAGGCTCTAATTAACTGTTCTACAGGCAAATGTGCTTTTAAGGCAAAATTGGTTACAGCAGTGCCGATTCTTACCAAAGGTTCGCTTTTTATCATTTTAAATAAAAAGTAGGCACGCTCCAGCTCTGCATCCGATTTTAGAGCAAAAGCCGTTTTTGTATCTTCAAATAATGTACTCATTCAGGTGATTTCTTTTGACAAATATAGCAAGAAGTTCGTTTTGCTAATTTAATTTTCAATAAATTCGCAAATATTTTTTATCCGATATGACACCAATTAAATCTACTGATTATTTTATCTATTTTGATGATGATGCTTACCGTAAGTTGAATGATTATATTTCTAGTAATGAGATAGATACAATTTTTGTTTTAGTAGATAAAAATACCCAACAGCATTGTTTACCAGAATTTAGTGCTAAAATTTCCGAGAGCATAGCTATAAAAACAATCGTAATAAAAGCAGGTGAAGTCAATAAAAACATTTACACCTGTGTGGAAGTTTGGAAAAGACTGACCGAACTTAAAGCCGACCGAAAAAGTGTATTGATAAATATTGGAGGCGGAATGGTAACCGACCTTGGCGGATTTGTAGCTTCTACTTTTAAGAGAGGAATTAAGTTTATCAATATTCCCACTACCCTATTGAGTATGGTTGATGCTTCGGTTGGAAGTAAAACTGGAGTGGATTTGGATAATTTAAAAAATTTAATTGGACTTTTTTCAAACCCAGAAATGGTGTTAATCGATTCCAATTACTTGGAAACCTTACCCGAACGTGAGTTCAAATCGGGCATTGCAGAAATTATTAAATATGGATTGACATTTGACCCAAAACTATGGGAAGTAATACAACAAGATAAATGGAAAAATTCAGATGAGTTAAACACTATTATCTATCAATCCATAAACATAAAAAATAAGGTGGTTTTAGAAGATTATAAAGAGACGAGATTGCGTAAAGTGTTGAATTATGGGCATACTGCGGGGCATGCCATTGAGTCTTATTTTTTAGAACATAGTAATTTGCAACCCTTACTGCATGGTGAAGCAATAGGTATAGGAATGATTGTCGAAGCCTATATTTCAAACCAACATTACAATTTTCCTGAAAATGAATTAGAAAAATTAAAACAATACATTCTAAAAATATACGGAAAAACTACCATTGACGCAACACATTATCCTGCTATTTTAGAATTGATGAAACACGATAAAAAAAATATAAAAGGCACGGTTAAGTATATTTTATTAAAAGATATTGGCGATTTTGTTTTGGATGGCGAAGCGAGCAATGAATTGGTAATAAAAGGGTTGGAGTATTATCAAAAATAAAATATCAAAACTCAAATTCCAAAATTGAAATACAAAGAATATTAAACTACACTATGAAAAAAATAATCACAACTTCGAAAGCACCGGAACCAATTGGACCTTATAACCAAGCTATTTTAGTGAATAATATGTTGTTTACTTCTGGGCAAATTGCCTTTGACCCTAAAAGCGGTAAATTAATTTTGGAAGATATACAATCTGAAACCAAACAGGTTATGGAAAATTTAAAAGCGGTATTGGCAGAAGCCGATATGGCTTTTAAAAATGTTGTAAAATCATCCATTTTTATAGCTGATATGAATGATTTTACCAAGATAAACGAAACCTATGGTGCATATTTTGACGACGCAACCGCACCCGCAAGGGAAACGGTTCAAGTAGCTCGTTTACCAAAAGATGTGAATGTGGAAATTTCTATGATTGCGATTAAATAAAAAAATAAAATATCCTATTGGTGCGGTGATTCTTTAAGCTTAAGTTACACTATATTTTTAGCATGATAAGAAACCAATCCTTCTATAGGCCTTCTTACAAAATTACCAACAGTAAAACCCATTTCTTTAGCTACTTCTCTGATTTCGTCTTGTCCATAATACGCAATTGAGCCTGCAAAATGAACTGGAACTGTTTTCAACTCTTCTTTAAATTGAAAAATCATGTTTCTAGCAAAAACTCTAATGCCTTCTTTAATCAGATCAGTACTATATTTTAAGTCCTTATTTAGAAATAAAAATTCTGCAAAATTAGCTAAGTAGGCATTTGGATTGGGCTGTTTATATAAATTGAACTTTATAAAATCTTCATCCATATTAAATTTTTCTGCCATAGAAACCCTTAAACTTTCGGGCATATGTTTAAAAAAATAGTCTCTTATCATTTGCTTTCCGTAATAATTTCCACTAGCATCATCCATTAATATATATCCTAATGACTTTACACGTTGGTCTATATTTTTTCCATCATAGTACGTGCAATTTGATCCAGTTCCTAAAATACACACTACAGCAGGTTCATTATTATCAATAGTTCCGTAAATGGCCGCTAATGTATCTTCAGCAACTGAAACCTCTGCATTTGGGAATAACTTCTCCAACACTTGTGTTAATGCCCTGTTAGGATCATCCGTACCACAACCTGCCCCATAAAAAAAGATATGCTCAATTTCATCTTTATGATGCATAAGCTTCTCACTTTCTCTAATCCTTGCAATTAATTCACCTGGTTCCAATATAGCAGGATTCAAACCTTTTGTTCTTACTTTTTCGAATAATTGTATTCCATTATCATCTATCGCAATCCAATCGCATTTGGTTGAACCACTGTCTGTAATTATTGTCATAATAAACTAAATTAAAAAGTAAAAATAATTAACTTATTTAATAAAAAAGATGATAATGGTCATAATATTTTAGGCTGTTAATATTTCGGTTCATAACTAATTTCAAAAATGAAAAGTTAATGCTATGTAAATCATACTTTTGGTATATAATAAAAGTGATTATTATAACAACTCCTTTTTTCCCTATAAAGTCCTGAAATAATTTTAGGACTTTTTCTTTTTTAACACAAAAAATTTCAAAATTAACATAATACTAACACAGTACCATATAATATATAGCTAACTATGTAAGTATATAAAACCTTAATAAATTCTATTAATGGTATTATTTTACTAACTAATTTAAACCTAACTATTATGAAACAAGTTACTCCAAAAAGAATTATTTTTATCATGGCATTTATGGCCATTTTATTTTCAAACAGCACTTCATTTGCACAATTAAACACTCCACGCGGAAGTCAAAAAGCGGCTTTGAAACAAACTGTTGGTATTACCAAAATTTATATAACCTATTCTAGACCCAGTGTAAAGGGTCGTGAAATCTGGGGCAAACTAGTACCTTACGGAATGAACAATTTGGGCTTCGGAACCGCCAAAGAATCTCCGTGGCGGGCTGGTGCCGATGAAAACACAACAATTACTTTTTCTCATGATGTTGCAGTTGAAGGGAAACCCATTAAAGCAGGAAAGTATGGATTGCATATGGTGATACATGAAAACGGTGATGCCGATATAATATTCTCAACTAATAATTCAGCTTGGGGAAGTTATTTTTACAACCCTGACGAAGATGCCCTAAAAGTTACCGTAAAAACCAAAGAGACAGCTCATAAAGAATTATTAACTTACGAATTTGTTGATGTACAATCAAACAGTACAACGGCAGCACTAATTTGGGAGAAAAAAGAAATTCCATTTAAAATTGAAGTCGCAGTAAGTGATATAGTACTCGCAGATATGAGAAAAAAAATGCAAGGACAGGATGGATTTACCAGAGCCAATTGGGAGCAAGCTGCTAATTATGCATTAAATAATGGTGGAGATTTAAATGAAGCCATGCAGTGGATTAATAACGCTATAAGTGGACAATTTTATAGCCAAAAAACATTTAACAATCAATTTATTAAATCTCAAATTCTTGCCAAACAAGGAAAAATTGATGAAAGTTTAAAGCTTCAAGAAAGTTTAGTTCCTCAGGCAAATGCTGGACAATTAAATGCTATTGGTTATCAATTTTTGACAAACAACAAATTGGATAAGGCTATTAAATTTTTTAAACTTAATGTTAAAAAGAATCCTAAAAACGCAAATGTGTATGATAGTTTAGCAGAGGGTTATAAGACAAAAGGTGATAAGAAAAATGCAATCAGAAATTATAAAAAAGCACTTTCATTAAATCCTGCACCAGCTCTCAAAGCAAATTCAATTAAAATGTTAAAAGAATTAGGAGTTGACTACTCAGAATGAGTAAATCAAATAAACTAAAGTAGGCTGTTTAAAAAAATCACCTTTTAAATGGCCTATTTTTTATCAACTTATATTAGCCCAAATGGCTTTGTTTCTGGTAATTTCTTGGTATGCTCTTTTAAGTTGTTTATGATTTCCATCAATCAGGTTAGGGTCTTTTTTTAGTAGTTCAAAGGCCATTTCTCTTGCTCGTTTTAGAATATTAGCGTCTTTAACAATATCGGCTATTCTTAAGTTTAGCACTCCACTTTGTTGTGTACCCATCAAATCGCCAGGGCCACGTAATTTTAAATCTACTTCGGCAATTTCAAATCCATCGTTAGTTCGTACCATAGTTTCCATTCTTGTCTTGGCGTCACCCGTCAACTTAAAACTAGTCATTAAAATACAATAACTCTGTTCTGCCCCTCTCCCTACTCTACCTCGAAGTTGATGTAACTGTGAAAGTCCAAAACGTTCTGCACTCTCTATTACCATTGCACTCGCATTAGGAATGTTTACACCCACTTCAATAACCGTAGTAGCTACCATAATTTGTGTTTCGCCTTTTATAAAACGGTTCATTTCAAAATCTTTATCGGCTGATTTCATTTTTCCATGAACAATACTAATCTGATATTGTGGTTTCGGAAATTCTCTGGTTATACTTTCATAACCATCCATCAAATCTTTAAAATCTAATTTTTGTGATTCTTGTATCAACGGATAAACGACATATACCTGACGACCTTTGGCAATTTCTTCTTTCATAAATTTGAACACACTCAATCGGTTACTATCGTATCTGTGGGCTGTTTTAATCTCTTTTCTGCCAGGTGGTAGTTCATCAATTACGGAGATATCCAAATCGCCATACACGCTCATGGCCAATGTTCGGGGAATTGGTGTTGCCGTCATCACGAGAATGTGCGGTGGGATGGGAGCAGAAGCCCCTCCAACCTCCCCGAAGGGGAGGCTTTTCAATTGCTGTGAAATCTTTTTTATTACATCATCAATATTCCCTATTACTTCTTCATTTGTAAACCGTATCACTTTATAGCCTAATTCATTTAAAATTTGACTTCTCATTTCATCTGCTTCTTTTTGCTCTGTTTTATTATAATAGCCTCCATCAACCTCAATAATCAATCTTTTTGAAATACTAATAAAATCAACAATAAACATATCTATTATATGCTGCCTTCTAAATTTAAAGCCTAATTGTTTTGTTTTTAAACACTCCCACAATATTTGTTCAGCTTCAGTAGTTTGTTTTTTCTTTTCCTTTTGAAGTTCTTTTAATAATTTGTAAGTGGAAGGACGAGCTGTTTGATATTTTTGATGAATTTGAGCTCCCTTCCCTTCGGGAAGGGTTGGGGATGTACTCTTCATCCACATTTTTGCTCGTTGAGCCACACCAAATCGGTGTTGTTCATCAATAATGGCTAGTCCCAAATTTTTAAACTGAACTTTGTCTTCAAACAAAGCGTGTGTACCAATTAAAATATCTAATAAGCCATCCTCTAACGTTTCGTGAATTACGCTACGTTCTTTCTTTTTTGTGGATCCGGTCAGCAGTTTAATATTAATGTCCATATCAGCTAACAATTCTGATACCGCATTAAAATGTTGGTTCGCCAATATTTCCGTAGGTGCAATTAAAGCGGTTTGATAGCCATTATCTAAAGCAATTAAAATCGTTAACAAAGCCACTATGGTTTTACCAGAACCTACATCGCCCTGTAACAAACGATTCATTTGAGCTCCTGAATTCATATCCCTACGTAATTCCTTAACCACTCTTTTTTGAGCGTTGGTCAACTCAAAGGGTAAGTGGTTTTTATAAAAAGTATTAAAATTTTCAC
The DNA here is from genome assembly GCF_040538665.1 of Aureibaculum sp. 2308TA14-22. Taxonomy (NCBI): domain Bacteria; kingdom Pseudomonadati; phylum Bacteroidota; class Flavobacteriia; order Flavobacteriales; family Flavobacteriaceae; genus Aureibaculum; species Aureibaculum conchae. Next base: position 624,448 of record NZ_JBEWXT010000001.1, on the reverse strand, counting down.
CTACAGTATCAAAAACAAAACCTTTAATTTGAGTTTTATGAATCATATTTTTCCGAATCAATTGCAATTGGATAAAAAATAATTCTTCAAATTTTAAACGTTGTTGAGCTTTGGTTAATAATTGTTGGTTTTTGGGGAAATGGATATTGAATAAAGAATCACTCTTTGATAATAATTGAAATTTATCTATGATTTCATCCGATAAGGTTTCTTGAAATTTATTCCCGACTTCTAGAAACAAATTTTGCATCATCTTAGCCACTACTCTATTAGTAATTCCTTTTTTTGATAAAGTTTCTGTAGAAGGGTAAACCGGTTGCATAGCCGATTGGAGGCTTTTTTTATAATCTGCCGCTAATTCCAGTTCGGGATGTGGCATACTGAACATACCGTTAAACCAATTTACTTTTCCAAAAGCTACATAAGGTGTATTGATTTTCAGAGATTCTTTAATCCACTTTGCTCCACGAAACCAAACCAGTTCCATACTGCCTGTATCATCTACAAAAGTTGCCACGAGACGACTTCCTCTTTTTTGCTGAATTGTTTTTATATGGGCTATTTTTCCAACTATCTGAACTTCAGCCGAATTTTGCAACAACCCTTTTATTTTAAAAAATTGGGTGCGGTCTATATATCTGTTTGGAAAAAAATGCAATAAATCCGTTAAAGTTCTAATACCCAATTCCTTTCTAAGCAAATCTGCCCGAGCCGAGCCTACACCTTTTAGGTATTCAACAGAAGTATGTAAATTAGTAAATGCCAAGAATGAGATTTAACAACGAAGATAGTAATTTGGATAGTTTTAACGAATAAGAATTTCTATATTTGAATAGAATAATTTTTCAGAACTATGAAAAAAATCACGAATCTTATTTTACTCTTTAGCTTGATAATTTCTTGTCAAAAAGCTAAAGTTGATGATCGCAAAAAACAAAATAAAAATGACTTTTCAACTATAGAACTCAAAGTTGAACGTGGTGCATTTCATAACGACACTTTCATATTAAAAGATACTGTTATTACATTTTACCCTGAAAAAGAGCAAGATTCCGACCTAAACCAACAGTATTATACAATTTCTGAACAAGCCATTTCAAAATCGGAAAGAGACCTGTTCCTTCAAAAAATTTTAGATGCTGGAATATGGAATTTAAATGAAAAATACACGCCTGAAGATTCTTGTACAAGTAATGTCATCATTACCATTAGTTTAACAGGAAAAACAAAACGTATTGAATGTGAAGATTTTGTACGTGAATGTCCGGATATTATAAAGTTCATTGAAAGTGAAATGGTAAGGCTGCACGGTAAAGGGTTGGAACGTATATTTTTACCAGGATAAAATGAATCTTAAAATTCCCCCAGCTTTTCAATTTCTAATTTGCATTTTAATAATGTACGGAATTACTAAAGTAAACGGCACCCATTTTGTTTTTGAATTTCAAAATTACTTCGTTTGGATCCTATTTTTAATTGGAATAATAATAGGATTGATTGCCGTATTCTCTTTTTATAAGGCAAAAACTTCTGTAGATCCGTTGCATCCTACCAAAGCCTCAAAACTGATTTCTGGGGGCATTTATAAATATACCAGAAACCCAATGTATTTAGGAATGTTATTGGTGTTGGTTGCCGCTTTTGTAAAATTTGGAAATTATATTAACATAACTGTTTTGGTGGCCTATGTATGGTATATTACCAATTTTCAAATAAAGCCTGAAGAAAAAACGTTGACCGAAATCTTTGGTAAGGATTTTACCGATTATTGTAAAAAAGTTCGCCGATGGATATGACCCAATTAGAGCTTAAAGATTTTTTGGATGCTAAAGTGATTCAGTATAACAATCCCAAATTTAATGAATCCGATCCGATTCAAATTCCACACAGGTTCTCTAAAAAAGAAGATATTGAAATTTCAGGATTCTTAACAGCAACAATCGCTTGGGGCAATCGTAAAATGATTATCAACAATGCCAATAAAATGATGGAATTATTGGATAATAGTCCTTGTGATTTTATTGCGAACCACCAGCCAAAAGATTTAAAGCCTTTAGAAAATTTTGTCCACAGAACTTTTAATGGGAATGATTTTATGTATTTTATAAAAGCATTACAACATATTTATAACAATCATGGTGGATTGGAAGCTGTATTTTCAAAATATTTAGAAAATAATTCTACACAGCAATCAATTCATCAATTAAAAAAAGTGTTTTTTGAACTGGAGCATTTGCCAAGAACACAAAAGCACATTTCCGATCCATTCAAAGGCTCTGCCGCTAAACGCATCAATATGTTTTTACGTTGGATGGTTAGAAAAGACAATGCAGGTGTCGATTTCGGAATTTGGGAATCCATTCCACCTTCTGCCCTATCATGTCCTTTGGACGTACATTCGGGCAATGTAGCCAGAAAATTAGGTTTATTACTACGTAAACAAAATGATGGTAAAGCTTTGGCGGAATTAGACAGTAATTTACGTCAATTAGATCCAACCGATCCTGTAAAATATGATTTTGCTTTGTTTGGACTGGGAGTTTTTGAAAAATTTTAGTGCTTAACTCCACTACAACTCACGGCTTTATTAGTTACATTTGCATCCTCAAATTAAATAGTTGATGCGTTTACACAGAAATTTAGTATTAGCAGTTATAGACTCGCTTAATTATATCTTCAATGATGGTCTTTATGCCGATAAAGTAGTTGCAAAAACCTTAAAAAGGGATACCCGTTGGGGTTCTAGAGATAGAGCCTTTATTGCAGAAACCGTATATGACTGTGTACGTTGGAAAAGATTGTACAACGAAATTGCGGGGACAAAAAATCATTTTACACAAGAAAACCTTTGGAAAATATTTACGGTTTGGGCTACCTTAAAAGGCATTGTGCTACCCGATTGGAAACAATTTGAAGGAACACCTACCCGCCGTTTTAAAGGTAAGTTTGATGAATTTCAAAGTAATCGTGCTATTCGCGAATCCATTCCAGATTGGTTAGATGAGCTAGGCGAAAAGGAATTAGGAAAACAATGGGATAAAGAAATCCAAGCCCTAAACCAACAAGCTAGTGTTGTTTTACGAGCAAACACTTTAAAAACGACGAAAAAAAATCTCCATAAAACATTATTAGAAGAAGAGATAGTTTCTGAATTTTTAGAGGGTAATCCCGATGCTTTAAAATTAGTAGAACGTAAAAATGTATTTAGAACCGAGGCGTTTAAAAAAGGTTTTTTTGAAGTGCAAGATGCTTCATCACAATTGGTAGCTGAATATTTAGATGTACAACCCGGCATGCGAGTTATTGATGCCTGTGCTGGTGCTGGAGGTAAAGCATTACATTTATCAGCCTTAATGCAAAACAAAGGGCAAATTATCGCTCTTGATATTTATGCAAACAAACTTAAAGAATTAAAACGTAGGGCAAAACGTGCTGGAGCTCACAACATAGAACCGCGACATATAGACTCAACTAAAGTCATTAAAAAACTCTACAACCAAGCGGATAGAGTTTTAATAGATGCTCCTTGCAGCGGATTGGGTGTTCTGAAAAGAAATCCCGACGCGAAGTGGAAATTGCAACCTGAATTTATCGAGAATATTAAAAAAACACAGGTAGAAATTCTTGAAACGTATGCTAAATTCTTAAAAATTGGCGGAAAAATGGTATATGCTACTTGTTCTATTTTACCTTCTGAAAACGAAAAGCAAGTACAGGCATTTTTAAAAACGCACGAGAATTTTAACCTCATAAAAGAGAAAAAAGTCTCCCCAGCTAAATCTGGATTTGACGGATTTTATATGGCTCTTTTGGAAAGGACAGCTTAAAAAGATACCAGATCATCCCTGTCAGAACTTCAAGAATCAAGAGGTAAAACTTATATTTCTTGAACGTCATGCTGAACTTGTTTATTCATAGATTTTTTATTCTTTTTCAATGGAATTCATGATTCTTCGATTTCAGCATCTCATTACCTTGTTAATACCAACGAATTATTGAATGCGACCCTGAAACAATCCCGATAGCTATCGGGACAGGGTGACGTTAACATTAACTTAGTTGTAAATATTCATATATATTTTATCATTTCCATACAATTATGCCATTATTGGTACGTTTTATGATATAGCTATTGAAAAACCAAATAAATATACCCAGTTATGCTTTTAAAGAAATTGACATTTGCAGTTGTAGTATTACTAATCTTTATGGTACCTATTGCAACGCTTTCAGCTCAAAAAGATAGTATTCCGAAAGAAGATTATAAAGTTTCTATTGGTAAATCTATTCATAATAAAAAATTATGGTCTCAACCCTATCGTTACGAAGAAAAAGTATTGCAAACTCTTAGTGTACAGGTAAATATAAAAAAACTGCATCGTAAAGCTGATGAACTAGATTTCAATTTATTTGCATTGACAGATGAAGAAAAGAAGTGGAGAATCAGACCTGTGGCTGTTTATTATTATAGAGTAAATAGAAAAATTTATTTAAAATCGAAAGCTGACAATCGCAATTATGAAGATTTTGAAAAGTATCAACTTGAAGGTTATGAAGATTTTGAAGCCAAAACGTATAAAACAAATACTTTAGGCATAAAAAAGAAGAAAAAAGAGTCTCCGTCTATACAATCATTGAACAAAATGAAAATTAGCGGTTCAAAAATTACGTATTATTTAGATTTTCCTGTTCGCCCAGAATTTGATTACGGAAAGGTTTATTTTAAGGATAAATCTATTGGATTTACCGGAGTTAAGCACTAAGTCCTATTTTCTTTTTAACTTTGATAGATGGAAACATTTATCGCTTTTCTTTCCAAGAAGTTAAGAGAATCTATTCTTAAATACAGATCAATTTCTGGTGGTGATATTTCAAATGCATTTTTATTAAGCTCAGAAAAACAAGATTATTTTCTAAAAATAAATTCCAATCCTAATGCATTGGATATGTTTAAAGCTGAGCAAAAAGGTTTAACTACTATTGCCAAAACCAATACAATAAAAACTCCAAAAATTATTGATTGTGGTAAATTTGAAGACAATGCTTATTTGCTGTTAGAAAATATCCCCTCAAAACAACCAACCGATAACGATTTTGAAAAGTTAGGACATCAATTGGCGGAATTGCATCTTGTTACTACAACAGAATTTGGTTTTGATTCCGATAATTTTATTGGAAGTCTTCCACAATCAAATCATAAAAATAAAAATTGGGTTACATTTTATACTAAAGAAAGATTGATGCCACAATTAAAATTGGCCGTAAAGGATAAGTTATTAAATGCAAAAGAGATTCCTGAAGAAGAAGAAATTCTTGAAGTAATACATAATTTCTGTAAAAAAAGCACATCAACATTATTACATGGAGATCTCTGGTCGGGCAACTTTTTAATCGATAAATATGGAGAGCCTTATTTAATTGACCCAGCGGTTTATTATGGTCACAACGAAGTTGATATTGCCATGAGTCAATTATTTGGCGGATTCCCTCCTTCTTTTTACAAATCGTACCATAGCTTAATTCCCAAATCACCACATTGCAAAGATTGTATTAAGCTTTACCAATTGTATTATTTATTGGTACACTTAAACCTATTTGGCAAATCGTATTATGGTTCTGTTAAGCAAATAATAAAGAATTATTTCTAAAATCATTCAACTAATTACTTAATAGATCTTGAACTGAAAAAGAAGATTTTTTATTGTAATGATTATTCCATTTTTCGTACTAAGTTTATAAGCTTAAATAGAAACTATAAAATTTATGTCAAAAACATATTACGACCCTGCAGATTTAAGAAAATTTGGTAACATAACAGAATGGAATGAAGAACTTGGAAATAAGTTTTTTGAGTATTATGGAAAAGTTTTTGAAGAAGGTGCTTTATCTGCAAGAGAAAAATCGTTAATTGCCTTAGCCGTTGCCCACACAGAACAGTGTCCGTATTGCATCGATGCTTATACTAAAGATGGTTTAGAACGAGGTATTACTAAAGGAGAAATGATGGAAGCCATTCATGTAGGTGCTGCGATTAAAAGTGGGGCAACTTTAGTACATGGAGTTCAGATGATGAATAAAGTTAATAAGTTAGATTTGTAATAGTTTCAGAATGTTAAAGAAAACTCTAAAGGCTAGAAATAGTGAATTAGCAAACATAAAACGTCAATTGAAATTCCTATCTAATGGTATTTTTGCTGATGGTAATCTCCCAACTTTTGCAGATAAAATTAAACAAACCAATCAATTCCCCTTAGTTCCTAAAACATTAGAAATTTTACAGCTTAACCTCGGTTATATGTGCAATCAAGTATGTGCACATTGCCATGTAGATGCTGGTCCGGACAGAAAAGAGATTATGACCAAAGAAACCATGTTACAATGTTTAGAGGTTATAAAAAAAACAAAAGCACATACATTGGATTTAACTGGAGGTGCTCCAGAAATGAACCCAAATTTTAGGTGGTTCGTTGAAGAGGCTGCCAAAATAGGTATTAAAGATTTTATAGTTCGTTCTAACCTCACCATTATCAGAGCAAATAAAAAGTATTATGATTTGCCTCAGTTTTTCAAAAAGCATAATGTACATGTTATTTCATCATTGCCACATTATACCAAAGGCAAAACTGATAAACAAAGAGGTAAAGGTGTTTTTAACAAATCTATAGAAGCATTACAATCTTTAAATGATGTTGGATACGGAATTAAAGGCAATTCTTTACGATTGGATTTAGTATATAATCCTTCAGGGGCATTTTTACCTGGAGATCAAATGGCACTAGAAAATGATTTTAAGAAAGCATTATTAGATGATTTTGGTATTTCTTTTCATAATTTATTTGCCATTACTAATTTACCCATAAGTAGGTTTTTAGATTATCTAATTGCTACCGACAATTATGAAGATTACATGTACGAACTGGTAAACGCTTACAACCCAGATGCAGTAAAAAATGTAATGTGCACCAACACCATATCTGTAAGTTGGGACGGTTGGTTGTACGATTGTGATTTTAATCAAATGTTGAACTTAAAAGTTGACAGTAAAGTGCAGCACATTTCGGAATACAATGAAGAATTACTCAATGATAGAAAAATAATTATCTCTCAACATTGTTATGGTTGTACTGCTGGTGCTGGTAGTAGTTGTCAGGGCGTAGTTACCTAAACAAAGCCCTCTAAAATAAAAAGTATGACTAAAAAGCTTATTGTAATCTTTGTTAAAAATAGCAAGTTAGGGAAGGTAAAAACCCGATTGGCCAAAGAAATTGGGGACCAAGCTGCCTTTGATGTTTATAGTGAATTGGTAAAAATAACAGAAACTGCTACCAAAAATATAGCTATAGATAAACGCATTTATTTTTCTGATGCAGTAGTAGATTCAAAATGGAAGAATCAGCATAAAAAAGTTCAAAAAGGTATTGATTTAGGTGAACGAATGAAAAATGCTTTTGAAGATGGTTTTAAAGATGGTTACAACCACATCGTTTTAATTGGTTCAGATTTACCGGACATAAATTCAAAACATATTTTAAAAGGACTAGATACCTTAAAATCAAATGAAGTAGTTTTTGGTCCCGCAATAGATGGCGGTTATTATTTAGTGGGTTTATCTAAACTAGATACTTCTATTTTTGAAAATAAACCTTGGAGCCAACCGCATTTACTAGACGTTACAACTAAAGAACTCACTGAAAGAAAGATCAACTATAGTTTACTTGAACCCTTAAATGATATTGATACTATTGACGATTTATTAGCTTCAAATTTTTACAAAAACAATACTGAACTACAACAAAGAATTCAACAATTAAATGATTAACAAAATAAGAGAATCTGTAAGTTACCTAAAAGGAAAAGGTTTAGAGAATGCCCAAATAGGTATTGTTTTAGGTACGGGACTTGGACAATTAGTTGATAAAATCAACATCATTAATGAGGTAAATTATCAAGATATCCCACATTTTCCTGTAGCTACTGTTGAATCACACAAAGGCAAATTAATTTATGGTACTTTGGAAGGCAAACATTTACTTGTAATGCAAGGACGTTTTCATTTGTATGAAGGATATTCTCAACAAGAAGTTACCTACCCAATCCGGGTACTAGAAAAACTGGGGATAAATACCTTATTAATTTCTAATGCAGCTGGGGCAATAAATTTAAACTTTAAAAAAGGTGAACTGATGCTTATTGAAGATCATATTAATCTGCAAGGCAATTCTCCATTAGCTTTTAAAGGTGTTGAAAAACTTGGCACTCGCTTTACAGATATGAGTACTCCTTATGATGAAAATATAATTACTGCTTTAGAAAAAATTGCAAGAACAAATACTATTAAACTTCATAAAGGAGTATATACCAGTGTAATTGGCCCTCAATTAGAAACCAAGGCCGAGTACAAAATGCTGAAGATACTAGGTTCTGATGCAGTGGGTATGAGTACCGTTCCAGAGGTTATTGTAGCCAATCATTTAGGCATAAAAGTCGCAGCTATTTCAGTATTGACTGATGAATGCGACCCAAAAAATCTTAAACCTGTTGATATTTCCGAAATTATGGCAATGGCAGCTAAAGCTGAACCAAACATGATCGTTTTATTTAAAGAATTGATAAAAACATTATAAATTAATGAGTTATTTAGAAACCATACACAATGTATATAAAGAAGCTGCCTTAACACCTGATGTTGGATTATGCTGTACTACAAATCCTATTTGGGAACTTCCAGGGTTAAAAATACCCAGAATAATGCAAGAAATGAACTATGGATGTGGCAGTACCGTTCATTTTAGAGACTTAACCAACAACCCAAAAATATTATATGTTGGTGTAGGTGGCGGTATGGAATTATTGCAGTTTTCCTATTTTAATAGACAAGAAGCAGGTGTAATCGGTTTAGATGTAGTTGATGAAATGTTAGAAGCCTCTCGTAAAAATTTCATTGAGGCTGAAAAGCAAAACCCTTGGTTTAAAAGTAATTTTGTTGATTTAAAAAAAGGGGATGCCTTAAATCTACCAATTGAAGATAACAGTATAGATGTTGCCGCTCAAAATTGTCTTTTTAATATTTTTAAAACTGAAGATTTAAAAAAAGCCATTGCTGAAATGTATCGTGTTTTAAAACCCCATGGAAGGTTAGTTATGAGTGATCCAACTTGCGAACAGTCAATGAATGAAACCTTACGTAATGATGATAGATTGAGAGCACTTTGCTTAAGTGGTAGTTTACCCATAAATGATTATGTGAAAATGCTTACCGATGCTGGTTTTGGTACTATTGAGATTAGAGCTAGAAAACCTTATCGAATATTAGACCCAAATAATTATCCAACCGACGAGTTGATTTATATTGAGTCTATAGAAGTAGCCGCAATTAAAGATCCGATGCCAGATGATGGCCCTTGTATATTTACAGGTAAAGCAGCCATTTATTATGGTAGTGAAGCTTTTTTTGATGATACAAAAGGGCATGTATTATTAAAAAATCAACCTTTGGCAATTTGCGACAAAACGGCTATTGCATTACAAAATTTAAACAGAGATGATATTTATATTTCAGAATCTACCTACCATTATGATGGTGGAGGCTGTTGTTAAATTTATTTTAGACCGTCAAACTCTGAGTTCGCACTTAAAGTTTAAAAATACTGACCTATACCAAAAACAAAACCTTTGGCTCCATCATTTTTCAGACTGTGGCCATAGTCAATTCTTAAAATGGCATTAAAAATTCTTTTGTGCATAATACGTAGTCCAACACCAGAAAAGAGTCTTATATTTTTGTCTTTTGTAAAATCATTTAATTCGCCACCAGGGTTTCTCCATGACCCAGCATCAACAAATACATTACCTTGAACGGAAAACCAATCCTTTTCAAATAACGTATGGCGATATTCACTATTTAATACAATACTACCAGTTCCTCTATCGACTAAAATACCTACACCTCTTAAATTTACATTATTATCTAATGAAAAAGGTGCGAATGGACTATCGTTATTGGTAGATAAACCCATGCGAAGCCTATTAGCCCAATTACCTTTAGAACCAATTCTTCTAAAATAGAAAAAATCGTTCCAAGCAATTAGAAAATTATCATTCTTCATTTCATCAGATTTAACCAACTGCCCGTAAAACTGACTTTTAAAACCATCGAGATATTGATAATTATAACTCAAATTATCATAAGTATAAATTAATTTATACAACAGCTTATTTAAGTCTAGACTGAGTGGAGTATTCTGGCTAACTGTACCATTTAAATAATTATATTTTTCTTTGAATATATTTATACCCAGTTCAAAGTGGTTTCTTAAATTCAACTGATATAACCCCAACATTTCAAAGGAAATATTATTATACTTATAATTTGCGGTACCTTCATCAAAATATAATGGCTCTTCGCTTTTCCAATTTTGATGGTTAATTGCAAGTCCAAATTTACGTGAAAACAAATGTGGTGCCCTAAAGTTAACCGCATAAGTATCAAATCCATTATTTTGGTAAAAGCCACCAAAACCTATATTTCTACCTAAAGTGTTGTAATCGTAAACTCCTATCTTATAGGCAATTGCACTCCTATTATTTGTCCAGAAATTTACAACAGGTATTATTGTGAAATTTTCTTCAATAGTAAAACTAACTTTATAAGTCTGTTCACTAATAAAAGTAACTTTGTAAGTTGCATGAGAAATTGCAGGCAGTCTTTTTAATTGACTAATATCATTATTTAATTTAACACTGTCTAGTGCTTCTCCAGTTTTACTATCTAAAATTCTTTTTAAATAGTTAGTATTGGTTTTTTTTGCACCCTTAATCACTACAACAGCTATTGTTCCCTCTTGAGCAAATCCTTCAAAAGAAAAGAAAACTAGTACCAAAAGTATTAATAACTTCTGTTTCATCACTCAGCAATAAATGGTTTCTGGACTACCAAATTTACCCAATTATCTTCACTTACGCCCATTAAAGTAAAACCATAAGAATTATCAATTATTAAATCAGGAGGGGAATCTCTCGTAACATTTAACACAACATTATCTAAGTTGTAATATTGAAACCACTTATCATATGTATATGTGCCAGATAATAAATTATTATCATGGTCAGTAATTACTTGAAAATAAATTGCATTTTCAGCAATTATACCATCGTTCCAAACAAATTTTGGCATTTTGGACTGTGTAAAATCAACTTCAACAGTGTTTGTCCATTCAGTTGGCTTCGATTGATGCTTCAAACGGATAGGGTTTGACTTGTGTAATTTACCTTCAGTTTTATAGGTTACCACACACCAAACCTCTTGAGTATTATTTCTTATATAGCGTTCTAAATATCCATTAAAAACAGGTTCGCTATCATAAACAACTGGTTTATATAATGAAAAGTCATCTTTATCTATAGCTGTGCTGCTAGTCTCAAAATATTGAATTTCTTTTGCCTTTGGAACTGGATAATAAAAAATATAGCTAATGTCTGTATTTGATTCATCATTTGCTGCACAGGCTATCACTTCATCTAATTTTAACTCTGCATTTATATTAATATACTCTTCTAGGTTTTGATAGGTTTTCTTTACATCATCATCTGTACAAGAACTTACCAATACTGATAAAAACAATACTGCAATAGAGAATATTTTATTGTGCATATAATTGCTTTAATAAAGTTTCTGCTGGCTTATTTTGAGGTGTAAATCTATGGTTGCTGACACCTCCTGCATTTTGATGGTCGGGATGCCATTTCCATAAAAATCCTCCAGCAAACCAATCTTCTTTCCAAAATTGATTATATAATGCCTGCAAAGCATTTTCTTGTCCCTCTAAATTTACTTCATCATTTTCATGGCTCGAGTTCCAAGGCTCTTTTCCTGTAAAATCGACACTTCTGTAACCATATTCAGTAAATAAAATCTGTTTTTTAAACGTTGATTGAATATTTTTAATTTCTTCTTTGTGTGTTTTCCAGCCCTTTTCAAATTCTTTTACTGATGGAGTTTGAGCGTCACTCAAAGGAAAATAAGCATCAACTCCAATAAAATCTAGATCATCCCAAAAAGTAAGGCGTTTGTATTCATCCCAATTTGCCGCATAGGTTAATTTTCCTTTGTATATCTGTTTAATTTCATTGATTAACCCGTTCCAATATTCTGGTCTATTCAACACAAACTTTTCAAGTTCAGTGCCAATGCAAAAAATTTCAGCATTTAATTTTTGAGCCAAATTTGCAAATGCCAAAATATACTCTTGGTAGGAATCTTCAAGAATTTTCCAATCATCTTCAGCATTCATTTCAATTAAACCCGTGTAAGTACCACCCCAAACCCATAGTTGTGGTTTAATCATAATTTTAATTTCCTCCGTTCTAAAATGTTTGGCATATTGTTCAATACCAGCTAAAGTTTCTCCATACCATTGTCTATCCGAAGAAAAATATACTTCGGGAGTATTTAAATCTTTAATAAACGCAAAGGGCATTAATGTAACATAATTACTATTTACATTAAGCACAGGGTTTACATTATTAGCGTTTATAGAATCTCTGGAAGCAACAAAACTAAGTCCATTAATTTTTTCTGTTTTAATATTAACTCCAACTTCTTCATGAGAACACCCAAGAAGAAGTATTAAAAATAGTATTTTGGTGGTATGTATACCTTTCACAACTACTTAAATTTAAATCAAAACATTATAAAGTTATAACTTTAAATTAGAACAAAGCTCTTAAACCAATATTAAAAGATTGCCCTAGTCCTGTACTACTACCTCTGATAAAATTACTATAAAGTACTTCTAAATTTAAAACACTTGTAAGTTGGTATTTCCCTCCAAAACCCAAGGCTGTATAGTCTTGTTTTAAATCACCTACTCTTTGTTGATGTTGTACAAAACCCAATATGGTCGATTTTCGACTTGGAAAATAGCTCATAAATACTCCTGGTGTTAATGCAAACGTTTTATTTGCAAAACTTTCTTCTTCCCCAAAACTATACTCGGTATTTAACTCAGCAAACAATTGCCAATCACCATTGGGGAAATTATAATCATAGAAAAATCTATTTTGAAAAGTATAAGCAGTTTGATCTAAAAATACACCATTTTCGGACTCGTTTTTTATTATGGGAATGTGAAATGCGGTTTGAATTGTAAAGTTATTTAAATTCTTAAAAGGGCTGAACTTTATTGCTGGAGCAAACGAGGTCAAACCAGAACGAGCCACACCTTTTTCCCCTTTAAATGAGAATACATCTAAAGCTCCCTTATCATTAATAGCATTTGAACGAACCTCAAACAAAAGACCAACATTTAACTTGCTGTTATTTGAAACACCAGTAAAAATATCAAAACTTGAGGTAAAATAAGTTTCCCTTGGTAGGTTTTTTGATACATTGCCACTACTATTAGCCCCTTTTGTTTGTGTATATAAATTGTTAAACCATTTAATATCCCACTGCCCTTTATTTAATAATTTAGAAGGGGTGTATTCTTGTATATTGCTTTTTTGGTCATCTTGGTCATCTTCTTCTTGGCCATAACTTGCAAACACCACTGTTAAAAACAAGGTTAACAAACTAATTGTTTTCTTCATTTCTTTGTGTTTTTATTTTTATTGTTTATTTAATTTCCAGTTATAGGTAAAGTAACTTAACCTATAATTACTCGGTATTTTTTCAGTTCTGTACTTATTCAAAAAATCTATTTCTTTGGTACCGTTCATAGTAAAATCTTCTTTGTACCATTTTAAAATTTCAGATCCTAAGACTTTCTTTTTCTTGGTATCTACCTTAATAAAATTACCATTTATAGCCAATTTGGTTTGTGCCTCTAATTGTGCCTCTAATGTTTTAGGTAAATAGGCTCTGCTAATTAAAGGTGGGCATCCTAGAGCACCACAAACCAACACAAAGTGAAACCGAGGATCGTTAAATTCTGCTTTTAACACTTTTTTCTGAATATCATCGAGTGTGATTTTCTTACCACCTACTTCATATTTTATTCTATCAAAAAATCCAGACTTATCTAAAGGCGATTTTATGGGATAATTGTCTATAATTCCTTTGATAACAGAAATATTGTAGGTATTAATCCAAAAAGCTTGATATTTATCAGCATCTTTCTTTTCAACTGAAAAATCTTTTGCAATAGTTAAAATTTCATTGAGTTTTTCAGGGTTTTTGTGAAGAGCATCATAATCTACTTTGCCATTTGAAACGTATGATTTAAAAAAAGCATCGGATTTAGTAAAAAAAGTGTCAGTGCTTTGAGAAAACCCAAAGTTAATAGAGAGTAAAAACAGAATCAATTTAATTTTACGTATCATTATTTATAATTTTTTGTAATGTATTGTCAAAAATATGGTCTATTTAGTCAACAAAATGTTAGACAGCTTACATTTTTGAAAAAAAACAATTTTTATCTTTGATTTAAAATTAATTTTATGGAGCACATAGTTATTATTGGTAATGGTATTTCAGGAATAACTGCTGCTAGGCATATTAGAAAACTTTCAGATAAAAAAATTACAATTGTATCTTCAGAAACAGATTACTTTTTTTCTCGTACTGCTTTAATGTATGTTTACATGGGACATATGAAGTTTGAACATACGCAACCCTATGAAAATTGGTTCTGGAAAAAAAATAGGCTAGAACTAAAAAAAGGATATGTTCAACAAATTGATACCGAAGCCAAAACACTATTTTTTTCCAATAACAACACATTAATATATGACAAGTTGATTATAGCAACTGGTTCCAAACCCAATAAATTTGGATGGCCTGGTCAAGATTTAGAGGGTGTTCAGGGTCTGTACAGCAAACAAGACTTAGAAGGCGTAGAAAAATATGCCCCTAACAATACCATTTGTAAAAGAGCAGTAATTGTTGGTGGCGGACTTATCGGTATCGAACTTGCGGAAATGTTAAGTTCTAGAAACATACCTGTAACTTTTTTAGTTAGAGAAAGTAGTTTTTGGAACGGTGTATTGCCTGAGGGCGAAAGTAATATGTTGAACAGGCATATAAAAAATCATCATATAGACTTGCGTTTAGGCATTAACTTAAAAGAGATAAAATCGGATAAAAAAGGTAGAGCAAAGTCTGTAATTATTGCTGAAACAGGAGAAGAAATCGCCTGTGATTTTGTAGGATTGACGGCTGGAGTATCACCAAATATCGATTTTTTAAAATCTTCAAACATTGCTACGAATAGAGGAGTTTTGGTAAATAAATACTTAGAAACTAACGTAAAAGATGTGTATGCCATTGGCGATTGTGCAGAACAGCAAGAACCTACCAACAACAGGAGACCAATAGAAGCCGTTTGGTATACAGGCCGCATGATGGGAGAAACTTTAGCACAAACTATTTGCGGAAATAAAATGGCTTATAAACCCGGGCATTGGTTCAATTCAGCAAAATTCTTTGATATCGAATACCAAACTTATGGTTGGGTGTATGCATCACCTAAAGAAAATGAAGCTCATTTTCACTGGATACACAATGATGATACAAAATGTATTACTATGGCTTATGATAAAAATACCTATCGATTTTTAGGTATCAACACTTTCGGAATTAGAGTGCGTCATGCCATTTTTGATAAATGGCTCACTGAAAAATGTAAGGTAGATTATGTTTTAGAGCATTTAGCGGATGCCAATTTTGATCCCGAATTTTACAACCTTTACGAAAAAGAAATTGTTTCAAAATTTAACTCAGAAAACAATACAAATATTCAACCTAAAAAGAAAAGTTGGAAACGTATATTTCAAACATCATTGTAACCAATAGCACAAACTATGAAAACAATAAAAAACATTGGGTTGGTTATTTTCCTTGTCGGTCTAGCTATTTTTACATTTACAATTTTTACTGGATCTTTTAGCCTGAACGAATCAGAATTCAACGCTTTTATTAATGCCAAAGATTATAAAAGTGAAATTATACACGATGAACTTAAAAAAGCAGTTGTTACCGATGAAGATTTGAATATTTTCGAATTCTCAAGTCGAGTTCGCAAAGCCTATAAAACCTCAAATGATTATTACGACGGCCTAATTGCAAAATACGATTCGGAAAAAAATTGGGATAAAAAAGGCGAACAATTTCAATATAAAATTTACGGAAAACCACATACATTAAGTTATGAAATTGCTAAGAAGGCAGGCTCAGGTTTTGTAAAAGATAATGCTGGTATGGTGTGGTGGTTAACTTTCGGTTTAGCAATATTGGGTGCTTTATTATTCATACTTCCTAATTTTATTTTATTAGGTAGCAAAGGCATAAAAAACGATGGTATTTATCATGAATCAAGTACAAATCGTGGCTGGATTGCTTGGTTGGTTTTGGTATACCTAGTAGCGTTCTATTTATTATTATATTTCTTTCCTGACTATGTAGTGGTTTGGACCTATATTTTAGACCCTATAAGTAAATTTCTAAACGGCGGACCAGCAAGTCAATGGTTTGTATATGGCTTTTTGTATTGTACAATCATGCTTGTTATGGCAATCCGCATGTATATTAAATATAGACATAATAAATACCAGATAATACGAACAACTTCAGTACTGTTTTTTCAAATTGTGTTTGCGTTTTTAATTCCAGAAATAATGACTAGCTTAAATATGCCTGGATATGATTTTAAAAATGCATTTCCTTTGGACTATGATTTTTTCTTTGAATGGAATTTGGAAGCTTTAAGAAATAGTGGGGCTATTGGTCTATTTATTCTAGTTTGGGGAATTGTACTAACGCTGATTATTGTACCAGTTATGGTCTATTTTTTCGGAAAACGTTGGTATTGCAGTTGGGTGTGTGGATGTGGGGGCTTAGCTGAAACCTTGGGTGATCCTTATAGACAACACTCTGACAAAAGCTTAAAAGCTTGGAAATTGGAACGTTGGATAATTCATGCTGTATTGGTGTTCTCACTATTAATGACAGTTGTAACCTTATATTGCTATTTTTCTGGAACTCAATCCTTTTTGGGAATTAACTCGCAATGGATAAAAGATACTTATAGCTTTTTAATCGGTGCTTGGTTTGCAGGTGTTATTGGTACTGGCTTTTATCCCATTTTCGGAAATCGGGTTTGGTGTCGTTTCGGTTGTCCTTTAGCGGCCTATTTAGGCTTGGTACAACGTTTTAAATCTAGATTTAGAATTACTACAAATGGTGGACAATGTATTTCATGTGGAAATTGTTCCACGTATTGCGAGCAAGGTATAGACGTCAGAGCCTATGCCCAAAAAGGGGAAAATATTATACGGTCCAGTTGTGTTGGTTGTGGAATTTGCTCTGCGGTTTGTCCTCGCGGCGTGCTAAAATTAGAAAATGGTCCAGAAAAAGGACGTATAAACCCAACTGAGATTTTATTAGGTAACGATCTAGATTTAATGACATTAGTAAATAGAAAAAATGAAGCTTAAATTCTTATTTATTCTACTATTCTGTAGCTTTTCTGTAATTGCTCAAAGGCACTATCACAAAAACTATTATGATAATGGAAATTTAAAAACAGAAGGTTGGCTCAACAATAATGTAAAAGTGAATTATTGGAAATCTTATTTTGAGGATGGCACTATCAAAAACGAAGGCCATTATAAAAAAGGTAAGCCCTCAAAATATTGGTACTTTTATCGTAAAAATGGGTTAAAAGAAAAAGAAGGGCATTTTGTTGATGGCAAAAAATCACAATGGTGGCTATTTTATAATGGCAGTGGTATTGTCTCACAAAAAACCCAACTAAAAAACAACATGAAAAACGGTTATTGCTTGTGGTACAGTGGAAAAAAAATTATCAAAATTGAAAAATATCTAGATGATAAAAAAATTGATGAATGGACAGATTTAAAATCCTTCAAAAAAGAAAATAAACTATCAGACCTTTTATGACGCTAATAAAAGTAATTATTCCCTGCCACAACGAAGAACAGTCAATAGCAAATGTAATTAACGACATACCTAATATTGTTGATGAAATTATTGTTGTGAGTAATAATTCAACTGATAAGACTGAAGAAAATGCTGAAAAAGCTATGGCAACGGTGTTGTCCGAGTCTAAAAAAGGATATGGATATGCTTGCCTTAAAGGCATGGATTATATAGAAAAGTTACCAACCAAACCAGATATTATCGTTTTTTTAGATGGAGACTATTCCGATTATCCGGAAGATTTGACCAAAATTGTAGCACCAATACTAAAAAACAACATTGATTTTGTAATAGGTGCAAGAGTAAAACGACTACGAGAAAGTGGATCAATGACTCCGCAACAAGTTTTTGGCAATTGGTTGGCTACGTATTTAATGAAGCTTTTCTTTGGTGCAAAATTTACTGACTTAGGCCCATTTAGAGCCATAAAATATGAAAAATTATTGGAATTAAATATGGAAGACAAAACCTATGGCTGGACAGTTGAAATGCAGTTAAAAGCATTAAAACGCAAATTTAGCTATGTAGAAATTCCAGTTAACTATAGAAATAGAATTGGTGTTTCTAAGGTATCAGGTACAGTTAAGGGTTCTATTATGGCTGGAATAAAAATACTAAGTTGGATTTTTAAATACACTTTCAAATAATGATTTTAGAAATAACAGTAATCATTATATATACCATTGCAATACTATTCATTTTTATATATGCAATAGCACAACTAAATCTATTAGTTAATTTTTTATCCTTTAAGAAAAAAGAAAAAAGCCTTAAAGAGCTAGACTTATCCAATCTCCAAAATATTCCTAACGTAACTATACAACTGCCTGTTTATAATGAAATGTATGTTATGGAACGATTGTTAGCTAACATAGCTCAAATAAACTATCCAAAAGAGAAACTGGAAATTCAAGTATTAGATGATTCTACCGATGAGTCTTTAAAACAAACTGCCCAAAAAGTAAGTAACTTAAAAGCACAAGGACTCGATATTAAACATATTCACAGAAAAAACCGTAAGGATTTTAAGGCAGGTGCACTCAGAGAGGGATTAAATGCTGCAAAAGGCGATTTCATTGCTATTTTTGACGCCGATTTTTTACCACAATCTGATTGGTTGTTACAGACCGTTCCCTATTTTGAAGATAAAAAAATAGGCGTGGTACAAACACGTTGGGGGCATATAAATAGAGATTATTCTTTACTAACCAAAGTACAGGCTTTTGCACTTGACGTACACTTTTCACTTGAACAAGTTGGGCGAAATAGCAAAGGGCATTTTATTAATTTTAACGGAACGGCAGGTATTTGGAGAAAGGAATGCATTATGGATGCAGGTAATTGGCAAGGAGATACGCTAACTGAAGATTTAGATTTAAGTTATAGGGCTCAGTTTAAAAATTGGAAATTCAAGTACTTAGAAAATGTAGAAACTCCAGCTGAACTTCCAGTAATTATTAGTGCCGCTCGCTCACAGCAGTTTAGGTGGAACAAAGGTGGTGCTGAAAATTTTAGAAAAATGCTGTACAAATTAGTGAATGCGAAAAATATTCCTGTAAAAACAAGGGTGCATGGGTTTTTACATCTATTAAATAGTGGTATGTTTTTAAACATTTTGATTGTGGCAATTTTAAGTGTGCCCATGCTGTACATTAAAAATGAGTATCCAAGTTTACGTCCTTACTTTTATATGCTAAGCTTTTTTGTCATTAGCTCTATTATTTTTTTTATTTGTTATTGGTTTATGTACAAACATGTACATGGCAAAAGTGGGTTTAAAGGATTTGTAAAATATTTAGGTATGTTTTTCGTCTTTTTTTCAATAGCCATGGGATTTTCTTTACATAATTCTATTGCAGTAATTGAAGGTTATATTGGTAAAAAGAGTGATTTTATAAGAACACCAAAATTCAATATACGATCTCTAAATGATAAGTGGAAAGGAAATAAATACATAAAGAAATCCATTTCGTTACACGTTATTTTTGAGGGTTTGTTGATGATCTATTTTGCATTCGGAATGTATAGTGCTTTTATCGTAGGAAATCAGGGTGGTGATTTTGGACTCTTTCCATTTCACCTGATGCTGTTTTTAGGTTTTGGTTATGTATTTGTCAACTCTATTACTTCAAAAATATAATCAGAAAATTAAATTATGAGTAAAAAGGCGAATTTACAGCTGTATAAAGTACCCTTTTTGCTTGTTTTTTTTAGTACACTAGGCTATATTTATTTTGCATATTTTTTAGAGAGAGTAGATACAATAGCACTTATTGCAACCTATATATTTCTGTTTGTTCTTTTTTATAAACTCATCCAATTAACAAAAAATAACTTCAAGTTTTTAGTAGTTATTGCTGTATTATTTAGGGTTATTTTTCTATTTTCCATACCAAATTTATCTCAAGATTTTTACCGTTTTATATGGGATGGTCGTATGTTATTAGAAGGTTACAATCCCTATTTGTATACTCCGCAATCGTTTATTGATGAAGGGATTTTACCCATTGCTCAAGCTCGAGAACTTTTTAACGGAATGGGTGCGTTAAGTGCTGGTCACTTTACAAACTACCCTCCTATCAATCAGTTGTGTTTTGTAATTGCAGGATTGTTTTCAGGTAAAAGTATATTGGGTTCGGCAATCGTTATGCGGGTAATTATTATAGCCGCAGATTTGGGTACTTTATATTTTGGAAAGAAATTATTGGAAAAACTAAACCTTTCCGTCAATAACATATTCTGGTATGTCTTAAATCCATTTATTATTATTGAGCTTACGGGTAATTTACATTTTGAGGGAGTTATGATTTTCTTTTTGATTTGGAGTTTATATTTACTCCATTCTGGGAAGTGGAAAATAGCGGCCTTAGTTTTTGCTTTGTCAATATCCATAAAATTGATTCCACTACTATTTTTGCCTTTGTTTTACCAATGGTTTACTTCAAAAAGAAATAATGATGAGATACTGAAACAATCCCGAAAGCTTTCGGAACAGCATGACGAAACAAATAAAAAGTGGATTCCTTATTTCACAGGAATAACAAAGTTAATTTCTTTTTATACTATTATAATTATAGCAACTATTGTTTTATTTATGCCTTTTTTTTCAATAGAGTTTGTTCAAAATTATACTGAAACCGTCGGGCTATGGTTTCAGAATTTCGAGTTTAATGCCAGTATTTATTATATAGCAAGAGAAATTGGTTATCTTTTTAGAGGATGGAACGAAATAGCCATCATTGGCAAAATTATTCCAATAGTTGTAATTCTTTTTGTGTTGATGATAACTTTTTTTAGAAAAAATAAAAATACCGTAGCATTGGTTACAGCCATGTTACTGGTGTTGAGTTTTTATTATTTTACGGCTACTACCGTCCATCCCTGGTATATAGCAACGTTAGTCATTCTATCCATTTTTACAAGGTATAAATTCCCTCTTGTTTGGAGTTTTGTTATCATTTTTAGTTATTTAGCTTATGCAAACAAAAGCAATACTGAAAACCTTTGGATTATAGGTTTGGAATATCTTGTCGTATATGCAGTAGTTATAAAAGAAGTGTTTTTTAAAGATAAATTTAACCTAAAGATTTCTTGAATAAAACGATTACCAATTTTGGTATTGTTAATCCCAAAGCTGTGGTCTATCAATTCCATTGGTTCTTAAATAACTCAATAGTTGTCCTGTGTGAACCGATTCATGATAAGCAATTCTATTGAGGTAATCTCCAAGTTTTTTACTCTGCCCTACTTCCTTTCTTTCTATCCTAATATTTTCTAAATCCGAATCTTTCAGTTCGCCTATCATGTTCAAAAAGTCGGCTCTGTATTTTTCTGAAAAATCTAATTCCCTTTTCAGGTTCGAATATTCTATTAATTTCCAAGGAGATTGATAGTGCCCTAAATCCCCTCCATTTTCTATTATTTTATGAAAAAGATGTTCGCCTTCCAAAACATGCCTAATCATTTCAATTACTGTAAAAGCATTTTCATCAGGTTTCCAATTTAGGTATTCATTTGGGATACCACTCCATAATTTTATGCTTCGTCTTCTAATTTCAGAAAAATTTAATAGAATAATTTCAGTTGCAGTCATTCAATTCTCAATTTTTTAATATCGAAATAAAACCTAAACCACAGGTTTCTTCCATCCATTGTGATAGGTTACTTTTATCAATTCGTTAGCTTTATCGTTATTTTTGAACTTATTCTTTTCTGCATCCCAAAATAGTTTTTCGCCAGTTTTGTAAGCTATATTGCCCATTTGAGCATTAATAGCCGCAATACTCCCAGATTTTATAGGTGTATTTAGGATTTTAGCATTTTTAGCCCTAACCGCTTCAACAAAATTTTGAGTGTGTAAATCGAGATAACTAACGCCTTTTGGTCTTGTCTTTGGTGGAATAACCTCCATAGTATCTTTTGCTGACCTTTCAACAATTACTTCATAACCTCCTCTATTGACAACCAATGTAGCATTGTTACCGATAAAAGCAATTCCCTCCGTTCTTCCATAAGGGCCAGAATCTATACCCGTGGCGTGTTCCCACAGCATATTAAAATCGTCATATTCAAAAATAGTTTGCAGTGTGTCTGGTGTTTCTGAAGCATCATCAGGATATGCCAATTTACCACCACTTGCCATTATTGATTTTGGTGCAGTTGCACCCATGGCATATAAGGCAATATCAATTTCATGCACACCCCAATCAGTCATTAATCCACCCGCATAATCCCAAAACCATCTAAAATTAAAATGAAACCGATTAGGGTTAAATGCTCTATTAGGTGCTGGGCCTAGCCATGATTTATAATCAACGCCATCTGGGGCTTGTCCGTCAGGTTTTATAGATACAGGTTTCATCCAGCCCTGATATGCCCAAACTTTAACCAAACGTATGTTGCCTAATTTGCCCGACCTAACAATATCAATAGCTTCTTTATAATGAGGACCACTTCGTTGCCACTGACCTACTTGTACAGCCGTGTTATATTTCTCTGCAGCTGCCAGCATAATTTGACATTCCTCAATAGTATTAGCTATAGGTTTTTCTACATAAACCTGTTTACCTGCTTTACATGCATCAACCATCATTTTGCAATGCCAATGGTCTGGTGTACCAATAATAACTACATCAATTTTTTTATTTTTTAATAATTTTCTGTAATCATTATAGGTTTTTATTTTTTTTGCGGCCTCTGCATCTCTTTTCTGCATTTCTTCTACCCGTTTTTTTATCACCTTTTCATCTACATCGCAAATACCTATTAATTTAACTCCTTCAATCTTAAGCATAGAAACCGTATTAGACCAACCCATACCGTTACAGCCAATAACTCCAATATTAAGAGTAGTCTTGGTGCTGAATATTGAGTTAGATAAAGCAGCTCCATAAGATGGAATACTTAAAGCCGCCATACCTAAGGCAGCATCTTTGATAAATTTTCTACGTGGGTTTTTCATGGTTTGGAAATTTTATTAAAGGTATAAAATTTTTATTATTGATATTGATACATTTTCTTTAACACTAAAAAGAGTCACATACCAGGTAAGCGACTCTTTTTAAAAAACAAAAACAATCTCGTATTAACTAGTCATTATCATAAACTCCATTTGCACCTATACCCGCATTAAAATTCTTCAAAAGTTTTCCGTCAAGGTCATAGACCTGCACTTCAGAATTTTCAGTAAACCCTTTTACATCCGTATAAAACAATTTATTTTTGGCAACACTAAACCCATAGCCAACAAACCAAGGTTGGTCTTCTACTTTTGTATCTACGAGTTCAACATTAGCTAACGAAGTAACATCTTTACTAAATTTAAAAATTTTAGACCCAGAAAGGAAATACAGAAAATCATCTTCTACTTCAAGCTTAGTAGCGTTTGAAAGCCCATCCTGAAAAGGAATATCTCCAATAATCTCATTGGTACTTGTACTTACTTTTGTAATACCTGTAGTATGCAATGCATATAAAATTCCGTTTTCAATCTCCATAGAATTTAGACCTTCGGCTACGGTAATTGTTTTTACAACTGTATTAGTCTTGGCATCTATAACACTGATTTCATTTCCAAAACCAAAAGCCGCATTCATCACATAAATAAAATCATTATCTGCTATTATTTCTTCAACAGTTTTATCAATTGTAATTGATGTGTCATAAACAAAACTATTAGCATCAAACACTAAGACTGAATTGTTACCTCCATTGGTTACATATAACTTTCCGTTTTTTACCAAAGTATATCTAGGTGCTGCAATATTTTCGGATATGGTGGCTATACTTTTAAAAGTATATCGGTTTACAACTTCAATTTTATTACTATTATTTAGTACTAGATAAGCATAATCTTCCTCAAAAGTTACCGACTGCAACACATCACCAAGATTTGTACTATTTATACTTGAAAAAATATTATGAGATTCTTGTAATAACTCATTATCAATAAAAGTTATTGAACCGTTAGGCGAACCAAAATTACCTTCGTTAGTTATAAAAAAACCATTTTCA